>JAJDAM010000563.1 GCA_029261905.1 Deltaproteobacteria bacterium | reverse complement strand
GATTGGGAGAGCATGATGAGTTGGCCGATCAACGACGTTCGCAAGCACCTCGGAATCTCCGAGCCGCCATCATACGATCCGATACCGCCCAATGGTGAAGCACCGAGGCTCACCGATTTGGTTCGCGCCGCCTTCTCAGGATTGCGCCACCCGCACACAGCCGCCAGAAACGCCAGCACGATCTAACCTGAGAAGTGAGTGCCATGTAGTAATTGGTGACGCCGAAGTTGACCTCTTCATCTGCTTCACCGCATCCGCACGCGCACACCACTTCGATAACGCCGCAGGGCGCCCACAACGCCAAGCGCTGCGATTCCGAGCAGCGGCGTGCAGGGTTCGGGGACGGCCTGAACGAGAATGTCGCCGACGTCGCTTCCGGCGGCAGCCAGCTGGCCGAGTTCGATGGCGAGTTCGGAGGCCAGCAGCAGCCGGGTATCGAAGACGACCCCTTCGGCTGACGCGCTGGCGGTGCCAGTGCTCGACAGGTCGAAGGAGGGTCCTTCGATTCCCGTCAGGCTCTCGAGAAAGAAGCCGCTGCGATTTCCGCCGACGCGCGCTGGATCGAAGTGGAGCGCAAAGTCGCCCACCTTCGCGCTCTGCCCGAAACCGTCGCGACCGTTCACCAGGCCTACGTGCCCCACGGCCCCGCCGAGACTGCCGAAAAAATCGTCCGGCGAGTACAGGAAGGTCGTCGCGACGCCCGGCCCGGTCCAGTCGCGATCATTGATCGGGAACGCGATCGACTGCTCGCCCAGTGCACCTGGCACCTCGACCTCGACCGACGTGCTTTCCACCGTCAGCTGCGCGGCCTCGAGAGCAAGCGGATCGAAGCGCACGCTGGTGAACCCGCCGGTCACCGCGACGAAACCCTGCGCGACGAGCTCGAGGCCGTCATCGATGCCGTCGCCGTCGGAGTCCGCGAAGCGGGGATCGGTTCCGTTGCGCTGCTCGATCCGGTTGCTGACGCCGTCGTCGTCCGGATCGCTTCCCGCATCGTCGCGACGCGGATCGAACCCGTTCGCCACTTCGTAGCCGTCGAGTAGTCCGTCCTCGTCGCTGTCGGCACTCGTCGGGTCCGTCCGCAGGCTCTCCACTTCGCGGGTATCGCCCAGGCCGTCGCCATCGGTATCCGCGAGGAGCGGATTCGTTCCTGCCAGGTATTCGTCCGTGTTGGCGAGCCCATCGATATCGGGATCGCGCTGGCTGTCGTCGCTTCCGACGTTCAGACCAAAGGCGCGCTCCCATTCATCGGGGAGCCCATCCGCGTCGGTGTCGGTGCGCACCGGCAGCAGCATGGCCATCACCATCACCTCACGCTCGCCACCCGGGTCGGTCGCGCGCACACTGGCGTGCACGATCTCGACCGGCGCGAAGCCCTCCGGCACGATGCGTGACGGGAACGACCATCGCATCTCCTCCCCCGGTGCGAGCGAGTCCAACGTGCACTCGATTCGGCGAGGACCCGCCGGAGAGCAGGGGCTGCTGACGGCCGGCGGCGAGATGTCGGCCGGCAATTGGAGTACGAGGCGCAGATCCTGCGCGGTGTAACCGGCCCAACCCTCCGGCACCGGATTGTTCGCCACTACCTCGAAGGTCACGAATTCACCAGAGGCCGGATCGTGGCGATCGGGCTCGATCGAAAGGCCGAGCTGGCTCGTCTCTACCACCGCGACGTTTCCGAGGCTCACCACGCGTTCGGCACCATCGTGAATTCCGTCGGGTACGTAGGACCAGCGAACCGCGAGCGCCTCGGTGGCAGCGTTCGGGAAGACCGGCGCCGCTTGTACCTGGTGTCGGCCGGCATCGATCATCGTGATGATCGGGCCGGTCATCTCGAATTCGCCGCTCGGCAGCTCGACGAGCTCGCCCGGCGTCTCGACGATCGACGTGCCCCACAGAAACTCGATGTTGTCGGGCAGCCGCTCGCTCGGGTCAGCGTCGACGTCGCTGATCTCGACGCGAATCTGCGAGCCGAAACCGCGACTGGCCGTCGCCTGCGTCATCCGAAAGACCGGGTCGTCGTTCACTGGCAGCACGGTGAGTGACAGCGATTCGGAGTTCACCTCGAACTCGCCGTCCGAAACGCGGTAACGGAGAGTCTGCAGCCCGTTGTAGTCGCGATCGGGTGTAAAGCGATAGCGGGCGAGCCCCGCGTTCGACGAGATCAGCTCGAGCGTTCCGTTTTCAGGAAGCTCGACGAACTCGTAGTCGAGCGTGTCGAGGCCACCGAATCCGACGATGCCATCGGGGTCGCGCGCTTCGAGCTCGACCTCGATCGTGCGGTCTTCGTCCAGAATGCAGGGAGTGTCCGCGCCGCCGCTCGGGTCGTAGCAGCGGATCGTCAACCGCTCCGGCGGCCGGAAGCTGCGGTCGACGGCGATCGACACGGTTGCCGGTGAACTGTCCGCGAGGCCGTCGCTGACGCGATAGCTGAAGGTGTCGACCGCAGTCGTCGCACCGAGCGAGTTCGGGAAGTCGAAGCGAGGCACGTACCGCACCAACACCGCGTTGTCTTCGAAGCCGTCGCGATCGACATCCTCCCGGCTACCGACAGCAACCTCGATGGGTCGGAACGGCAAGCCGTCGAAGCTGTGAAGGAAGAAGTCCCCCTGTTCGGGTGTCGATTCCAGCACGAAGAAGCTCGTGGAGTTCACCGAGACGGCGCGCGGCGGCCCGAAGTTGCCGAGCACGAAGCCGGACGCGTCGCCCTGGTTGATCCCCGTGCCGGTCGAACGTGCCTGGCCCGAGAAGGTACCGTCGACACCGAAGCGCTGAACGCGGAAGTTCTGGGTATCGGCGACGTAGAGCTGGTCGTTGGGATCGAAGTTGATGTGTCCGGGCGACGCGAACTGTCCGGGTTGGTCACCGGCGCGGCCCTGGTCGCGAAGACAGATGCTGTCGGTGCAGCGAAAGCCCTTGGAGACGCCGAGGTCTTCATCGCAACTCGAAAAGGGTGGCACGTTCGCGCTGCAACGCCCCATCCAGCCGACGTAGTCGCCGGGCTCGAACTCACCGTTGGGCGTCAGCCGCGAGGCTTCGAACTTGTGAATACGCGCCCCGCACTCGTCTGACACGTACAGAGCACCGCTGCTGTCGGTCGCCAGGAAATCACCGATATCTCCGGGCACTTGTGGTGTCGCGCAGGGCACGCCGAAAAACCCCCCGAGCCGGGGAATGAAGAACTCTTCGCCCTCGACCTTCAGGCGGCCGAGCAGCTCGTTGTCCCTGCGGTCGACCACGAATACGCCTCGCGTATCGTGCACGTAGAGCAGCTCGCCTTCGGCGTGCGCCTGGCGCAGGAAGCGTCCCGTTGCGAGCCCCTCCTGCTCGCCGATCCCGAAGAACACCGGTTCGTCGAACTCGCTGAAGTCGCTCGACAGGCGATGCACGGTGAAGCTCGTGCCGCCGAACGAGAGTTCGTCGGCGATCCACCAGAAGTCGCCATTGCGGTCGGCCGAAAACACGTCCCGGTGTGTTCCGAGCGCCAGCTCTGCGCGGTCGTACGCATCGTCGAGCCGCGCGTGGCCGAGGAATTCTCGCTCGTCGCTCCAGCGGGAAATGCGCGCTTCGCGGCGGGCCTCGAAGCCCGGGTCCTCCTCGACACACGAATAGAACTGGTCGCGCACGAGATACTCGCCCTCGTCGGTCACGTGCACGTAGGTGGGCAGGTGGACCATGTCGACGGGAAACGCGCCATCGAACGCGGGGCAGCCGACATTCTGAACCCAGGCGTCACGCGCGCCCGGCGCGACTTGCTGGAAGGCTTCGGCCAGTGCACCCAGCGGACTCGTGCGAACGCCTTCGATCTCGGTCTCGCCAAGCGGCGTGAGCCGGAAATCCTCGATGAACACGGGCCGCAGTGGCCCGATGAACTCGCCGTGGTCGGGGCGATCCACGATCTCGAACCCGAGCGGGTCGACCAGCTCGACGCTTACATCCGATTGGCCGCCCTCGCCGGGCAGCGTCGTGAGCAGCGCGTCGACATCGATGCCTTCCAGGCGCAGGTCGATGGGAACCGCGGTCTCGGTCGTGCCCTGGGTCGGGAGCGCAGTCGGCGTCGTATTCGTCCCCTCCCGCTTCACGGTCAGCCACTGCGGCCGGCTGCTCGTGTTGTTCGACGCATCCGTAGCGGTCCAGCGAATGCGATGGCGCATTCCCACCGGCAGCACAGGCGGCCCCTCGTGGACGACGAGCGGCTCCGGATCCGCCACATCGATCACGCGCGCGAGGCCGAGATCGATGGAGGACAACGACAGCGAGTCGACTCCCAGCGGAAGCTCGTGCACCTGACCGTCGGGGGGCATCAACAGCGGCGGGACGGTGTCGACCACCACCACCGCCTGGAGGTAGCTGTCGAAGTCGGGCACGCCCGGCGCGTACAGGCCGCCGTCGCGTCCGGTCCACAGGATCTGGGTGGTTCCGACGGGCAGGATCTGCGGTGCGTTGCTCCGGAGCGTGACCGACTTGTTGCAGAAGTCGGTGGCTTGAAAACGGCTCTGCAGATCTTGCTGCGCTCGCGAGAAACGCACACCGCCGAGGTCGGTGGCCTCGATCGGCGTTCCGGGACCGGCGGGACCGGCGAGCACAGGCGAATGCGTGTCGAAGACGGTGATGGTCTGGGTCGCGCGATTTTCGGCCGTCGTAAAAGTCGAGAAGATCCCGCCGTCGTTGTCTTCATCGACCCGGTACTCGATGGCCCGAAGGCCGGCGTTCTCGAAGGCGCCGCCGAATGCCTCGGTGACACCTCGACGAAGCCGACCCGCACGCCGCGCACTCGCTCCCGCGGCCTTGGCTGCGACGGCGCTCGCGTACTTGATTTCGGACAGCAACGAACTGAAGAGCAGAACGTTCGGAACGACGGAATCGAACAGGATCGAGTATTGCGAGCCCGCCACCCACTCGAACTCGTGCACGCCTTCGTTCAGCGTCACCAATCCCGGCTGGAGCCCGCTACCGGTGACGCCGACCACGACCTGGGTGTTCTGATGGAACACGCTGGGGCTACCGAGCATGCCCCAATCGGTGGTGAGCGGATCGATCTCGATGAAACCGAACCACTCTTCATAGTCGTCCCGGGTCTGCGGCAGCGTGAACTCGATCCCGCAACCGTCGGGCATGATGTTTCGGTCCGGCGGTGCCTCGAAGATCGGCGGCGTGAGCTTGAGCGCGATGTTCGTTTCGATCTCGATCAGCTCTCCGATCAGGCTGACCGGATAGACCGGGACGAAGCCGAGGATCACGCCCGCATCCAACGCGCCGAACAGCGCGCCGATCGCGATTCCGAGTTCGAGGTTTTCGTCTGGAGTAGCCGTGAACGCGACGCTCCTCGCATCCTGCGGAGCGCCGAACACCATGCAGGCCACCAGGCCGAGCCAGGCTGCGAAGTGGATGCGCCGATCGTGAATGCGGGCAGCGCGGGCGATAGACGGGTGGTTGGACGGATTCATGGCGGCTCCTCCGGTGTGGGAGCAGCATCCGTCGAACGGGGCCGGGCCGAAATATGCCGATCGGCATAGCCCGCGGATAGCCCGGGTACCTGCGGGGATGTCTGTATGCGTCGCTGGCGAGGCGCCACGCCGGCTACGCGCGCCTACTCTGGTTCCCCCCCTGGTTCCACCCAGCCGGCGCTGGCGAGAACGCCTTGCAGAGCCCCGAAGGTGCCGGGCGGCACCCAGCCGCGCAGGCCTTCCAGCGGGGAGAATCCCGGGTGGCGCTCCGTCAGCTCGACCAGGGTCTTGCGGGCGTCGTCCATGCGACCGCTCCCGACCTCGCAGATCGCGAGAACGCCGTAGGCGATCGGCAACTTGGGCGCGATGCTCTGGCTTCTGCGCAACGCATGGATCGCCTCGTCGAGGCGCCCCTGGAGTCCGAGCGCGCTGCCCAGAGCGACCAGCATATAAGGTAGAAAGGGATCCTGCGGCGACAGGCGCATCGCGGTCTCGAGCGAGTGCGTCGCCTCGTCGACGCGCGACAGCGCACACAACGTGATGCCGAGGCCGCAGTGCGCCCAGGCGATGCTCGGGTTCAACTCGAGCGCGCGGACGTTCGCTGCGTGCGCACCCTCCGAATCGTCCGAAAGCGACAGGCCGATGCCGAGCGTGAAATGCGCCATCGGGTCGTTCGGGTCGCAGACGATGGCGCGCCGCGACAGTTCGAGGACGCGAGCGATTGCGGCGTCGCGGTCGTTCGAAATCAGGTAGCCCAGCTCGGTCACCTGGGTGAAAGCCAGCCCGGCATACGCCTCGGAGAGGTTCGGGTCGAGTTCGATGGCTCGTTCGAACAGCTCCGCCGCGTCGCGCAGGCTTTCGGGCTCGAGCTGCGCGAGATGGAAGAAGCCCCGCTGTGCGCACTCCCAGACCTGCAGCTCGGCCGGGTGCTGGGTGAGGACGCGGATGCCCTCGATCTTCGCGATCGCAGGCTCGAGCGTCATGACAATCTTGTCGACGACCTCGTCGAGCGTGTCGAACACATCGACCATCTCGCAGTCATAGCGTTCTGCCCAGACGTGCTGATCGCTGGCGCCATCGATCAGCTGAGCGGTGATCCGCACCCGGTCTCCCGCGCGCCGCACGCTGCCCTCGACGACGTAGCGCGCACCGAGTGCGCGGCTCACCTCCTTCACGTCGACCGCCTGGCCCTTGTACGCGAACGTCGAGTTGCGAGAGATGACGGGG
>JAJDAM010000562.1 GCA_029261905.1 Deltaproteobacteria bacterium | reverse complement strand
CCGATGCCGCCATGGATCTGGATCAGCTCGTTCGACATGTGATGGAGGAAAGCGCCGGCTTTGCATTTCGCCAGGGAACACAACTGCGGGATATCGTCAGCGCCGGAGTCGATGGCCTGCAGTGCGGCCTCGACACAGGATCGCGCCATCTCCATCTCTGTGAACAGCCCCGACGCCCGGTGGCCGAGCGCCTGGAAGGAGCCGATCACCTGACCGAACTGAACGCGGTTCTTCAGGTAGTCGAGCGTCATGTCGAATGCTTGTCCGGCCGTGCCCAACATCTCTGCGGCCAGCCCGGCATTCGCGCGATCGAGCGTGGCGCCGAGCACGCTATCGCCGCGATCGAGATCCCCCAGTAGCGAATCGGCGGGTACCACCACGCCGTCGAATGCGACATTGGCGTATCCGCGGCTGTCTGCGGTGAGGAGTCTCTGGCGACTCACCCCCTTCGCGTTGGCTTCGACCAGAAAGAGGCTGATACCGGTGGGATCACCGGCGGCACCACTCGTTCGGGCCGCCACGATCAACGCATCTGCCGACATCCCTTCGAGCACGTGGCGCTTGTTGCCGTTCAGCCGGTAGCCGCCGTCGGCCTCCTCTGCCACCAGTGCCGTCTGTTCGGGTGCATGGCGCGGCCCTTCGTCGACCGCCAGCGTCACGATGGCAGTACTGTCCGCGATCTTTGGAAGCCACGCGCTCTTTTGAGCGGCTGTTCCTCCGAGGGTCAGAGCGGTGGCGCCGATGAGTCCCGACGCCACCAGCGGTGACGCCGTGAGCTGACGCCCCAATTCCTCGGCCACGACACCGAAGGTCAGGTACCCCATGTCGACGCCACCGAACTCCTCGGCGACGACGATGCCCGCCCAGCCCATTTCGCCGATGCTCGCCCAGGTCGCCTTGTCGAATCCGAACTCGTTGCCGCTGTCGCGCATCTCGCGAAACTTGGCGACCGGCGCTTCTTCGCGGGCCCAGGCCTTCGCCTGTTCCTTCAACAGAGATTGTTCTTCAGTCAGAGCTGCCATTTCGATTCCTTCCTGCAGGGTGTCACCGGGTCTCAGCCCCGCTGCGTGTTTTCGGGCAATCCGAGGATGTTCTTGGCGATGATGTTGTTCTGGATCTCGAAAGAGCCGCCGTAGATCGACATCGCCTTTCCGCCGAGCCAGCCGCGCACCGCCTCGATCTCCTCTTCGGTGTAGCCCTCGCCTTCCCAACCCAGGCCGCTGCTTCCCATCAGCTCGAGGATCAGCTCGGCTCGTTTCTGCGCGTTGGCCGAAGCCGCGTTCTTCAGAATCGAAGCCGCGGCGCTGACCTTCATGTTGCCTCGCGCCTCCGCGGTGATCCGGGCGATCGTCAGCGAGTGGGCCTTGGCGTCCATCATGTGGTCGGTCAGCCGGGCGCGCAGGTCGGGGTCAGCCAGACGACCGCGATCGTCGACACCCACGTACTCTTTGGCGAGATCCCGAAGAGACTTGCGCGCCCCCCCACCCATCCCGGAGGTCGCACCCGTCTGGCTCTGACGCTCGTGTTGCAGGAGCCGCTTGCCGACCGTCCAGCCGGCGTTCAATTTGCCGAGCATCTCGTCCTTCTCGGCCCGCGCGTCATTGAAGAAGGTCTCGCAGAACGGAGAAGCACCACCGATCAATCGGATCGGCCGGGTCTCGATGCCGGGCTGGTTCATATCCATCATCAAGAAGCTGATACCGTCGCGCTTCGGTGCATCGAAGTCGGTCCGCACCAGCACACCACACCAATCGGAGACATCCGCCCCCGAGGTCCAGGTCTTCTGACCGTTGACGACCCAGTGGTCGCCCGCGTCCTCGGCTCGGGTCGCGAGTGATGCGAGATCGGACCCGGCGTTCGGCTCGGAATAGCCGAGCGACCAGAACACGTCGCCGCGACAGATTCTCGGAATGTGACGCTGCTTCTGTTCCTCGGTGCCGTACTCGAGAATCGTGGGCCCCACCATCGTGATGCCCATGCCCGCCGTCCGGATCAACGGGTTGAATGCGCGAATCCGATCCATCTCCTGGTTCAGGACCTGGGCCTGCAGCTGCGTGAGCCCGCCACCTCCATATTCGGCAGGCCATGTCGGCGTGCCCCAACCTTTCGCACCCAGGCTCTTCGCCCACGCAGTGGCGTCGCTTTCCGATGCATCGATGACCTCTGCTCCCATCAACTCGGCAGCACGTCCAGCCAGCGACGACGGGAAGTTGGCCTCGAGCCAGGCGCGTGCCTCCGCGCGGAACTCTTCGAGTGATTCTTCTGCCATGTCGTCTTCTCCTGATTGAAGCCCTGGGATTTCGTTCGGCTGCCGAATGAACGGACGCCAAGGACGGGTCGAGACATTACCCGAAATCGATGTGTCATTGAACAGCGAGCCGTCGACGCGCCGACCTCGGCCGGATCGATCCAGTACGAGACTCCGAAACCGGTCGGGGTCGGCGGCCGCTGCATCCTCACCCTCTCGGATTCTCGAGGAACTGCTCGCCGCCGCCGCGGCGTTGACCCACTGGTGAGCTTCGAATCGGAGTCAGGAGCTTGGCATCTGGAATCCGGGCGTCGACTTCGACAGCACGACTTCTTCCGCGGACATGTCTTCGGCGATCCCCTCGAATAGCGGGGACGAGAGGTACCGCTCTCCAGTGTCGGGGAGCATGCACAGGATGGTCGTTCCGGGTGCTGCCTTCTCTGCGATCTGCATCGCGACTGCGAACGTCGACCCACCCGAAATCCCCGTGAGAATGCCCTGGGTTTCTGCCAGCCTTCGGGACCCTTCGATCCCGGTCGGTCCCGGCACGGGGATCAATTCGTCGTAGTACGAACCGTCGATCGCCTCCTGCAACACCAGCGGGATGAAATCGGGCGTCCAGCCTTGGATCGGGTGCGGTTCCCAGTCGGGATGGCTGCCGGCGGGCGATCCTTCGGGCGTGCGCTGCTGCGCGCGGCCGCTCGCCACGATCTGCGCGTTGGTCGGCTCGGCCAGAACGATCTTCGTTTCGGGTCGCTCCTTGCGAAGTACCCGGGCGACACCTGTGAGCGTTCCGCCCGTTCCGTAACCGGTGACGTAGTAGTCGAGGCGCTCGCCGGCGAAGTCGGCGACGATTTCGCGACCCGTCGTATTCTCGTGAATCTTTGCGTTGGCGTCCGTTTCGAATTGGCTTGCGAGAAACCAGCCATTCGTCTCGGCGAGTTCGACCGCCTTCTGGTACATCCCCATCCCCTTCGCGGCGCGGGGAGTCAGGACCACCTTGGCGCCGAGGAATCGCATGAGCTTGCGGCGCTCGATCGAAAAGCTGTCGGCCATCGTGATCACCAGCGGGTAGCCCTTGGCGGCACAGACCATCGCCAGGCCGATCCCAGTGTTGCCGCTCGTGGCCTCGACAACCGTCTGCCCCGGCTTCAATGCGCCACTGCGTTCGGCCTCTTCGATGATGCTGACGGCCAGCCGGTCCTTGACAGAGGCAGCGGGATTGAAGAACTCAGCCTTCGCGTACAGCCGCACGCCCTCGGGCGCGAGCCCGTTGATGCGGATGCACGGCGTGTTGCCGACGGTCTCGATGACGTCGTCGTAGAGCCGTCCGCGGCCTTCCGTGGTTCGCGACTGTGAACTCATCAGGTCTTCCTCCCTGAAAGTGGTGGGTGCGCGTCGACGACGTCGCTTCAATTCCGCTTGACGAAATCCGAGATCAGGTACGCGAGCACGTCGCCGCGGCCTTCCTGCAGAAAGTGGGCCCCGCCCTGAATCGTTTGGTGTGGCTGGCCCTGTGCGCCGGGTACACGTTCGCGGAACACGCGGTCACCTCCGCGCGTCACGGGATCGTTGTCCGAAAATGCACAGAGGAACGGCCTCTCCCACTTCGAAAAAACCTCCCACGCGCGCTGCTGTGCGGGAAGCGCTGGATCATCGGAGAGCGTCGGGACC
>JAJDAM010000561.1 GCA_029261905.1 Deltaproteobacteria bacterium | reverse complement strand
GCTCCGGACCCAGCCATCCGATCCACGCGCGTTTCAACCAGTCTGGGCTCGGCGCGCCGGTGCACATGACACGCCTCAGACTGGAGACATCGAACGCGTCGCGAATCTCATCGGGAAGCCGCCAGATCCTCTGCATCATGGTGGGTACGAACAGCACCCAGTCCACGCGGTGGCGTTCGATCAGTGACAGTGCCGTCTGGGCATCGAACTTGCCGCAAACCACCGCTGTCCCACCACAGAGCAGCGCCTGCCAGCAGGTGATGAACGGGCCGGCGTGATACAACGGCCCCGGCACCAGTGTGGTTCCCTCCGTCTGCATTCCGTTGTCGGCGGTATCCGGGTCGCACGTACCCGGGCTGGTATCGAGGATGACTTTCGGGCGACCGGTGCTGCCTCCGGACGTCATCGCCCGCGCGCACTTCGACACACGATCGGGTAGCGGAGCGTCGGAGATTTCGGCGGCCGGTTCGAAACCGGGCGCGATGCAGTTCTGGTCGCCGTAGCTGCCGGGCTCTGCTCCCACGACCAGGCGCGGGTTGGCGAGTTCGACGATCGCCAGCCGCTCGACATCGGGGAGTCGGCTCGAGATCGGTTGCGGGGTCGCTCCGAGCTTCCAGGTCGCCAGGCACGCTTCGAGAAATTCGATCCCGTTGGGCAGCGCGATCGTGACGAGATCGTCTGCTACGACGCCGAGGCCTGCGTAACAACGTGCCAGGCGATTGGTGCGAAGTTCCAGTTCGCCGCGGGTGCACTGCTGCTCACCGAACCAGATCGCAATGTGGTCGGGATTCCGCGCCGCGTGCTGTCGCATCGCACTCGCATAGGAGACCGTTGCCATACCTTCACTCCGAATCGCACGAGAGAAAAAATCTTGTGATTCCAAAGCCTTATGGGATAATTAGCGGATGCTGCAGATCCCTCGAAGCCTGGGCGGGGGCGTTTACTGATACGATACGTCTCGTTATTATATTGGCCAGAGCAGCCAGGCTGCGCCCGCGAGGTGGGCCGGTGAATGATCGCCGGCTTCTCGGCAGCGACTGACTTCTATCGCAAACCGGCGGTCTCTGTCACGGGGATCACGAGCCCGGCGACCCGCGCATCACCTGAGCGAACCTCCAACCCTCCGCACAAACAAGGTCGACATTGGACAAACGAACGACAGAAAGCGAAGTCATCGCAGAACTCCGCGATGGGATGACGATCGGGATCGGGGGTTGGGGATCACGGCGAAAGCCGATGAGCCTGGTTCGCGAGATTCTCCGCTCTCCACTCAAGGACCTGACGATCGTCAGCTATGGCGGCCCCGAAATCGGGTTGTTGTGCGCGTACGGAAAAGTAAAGCGTCTGGTGTATGGCTTCGTTTCGTTGGATTCGATTCCGCTCGAACCGCATTTTCGAAAGGCGCGGCAGGCGGGAGAATTCGAGGCCAGTGAACTCGACGAAGGCATGCTGCAGTGGGGTCTGTATGCGGCCGCACAGCGTCTTCCGTTCTTGCCGACACGCGCAGGGCTCGGCTCGGACGTGCTGACGATCAACCCTCATCTGAAGACCGTGCGGTCACCGTATGACGACGGCGAAGAACTCGTCGCGATGCCGGCGATCGAACTCGACGTCGCGTTGATCCACATGAACCGAGCGGACGCGCGCGGCAACGGGCAGTTCCTCGGGCCCGACATTTACTTCGACGACCTGTACTGCATGGCAGCCAAGCGACGCTTCATGAGCTGCGAGAAGATCGTCGAGACGTCCGACCTCGCGAAAGCGGGAAGCTTCCACACGCTGAAGATCCATCGCGCGTTGATCGATGGCGTCATCGAGGCACCCGGCGGAGCGCATTTCACCGAATGTCCACCCGACTACGGGCGCGACGAAGCCTTCCAGCGCGAGTACGCGGCGACCGCGAAGGATCCCGATGCCTGGGAGGCATTCCGCGCGAAGTATCTCGAAACGAGTGAAGCGGAGTACCAGCGGCTCGTGGGACGAAAGGTGTCGGAATGACGGATTTCACGCGCGCTGAGCTGTGCACCACCGCAGTAGCCGATTGCTTTCGCGGCGACGGAGAAATCCTGGCGAGTTCGTTTGGAACGGTGCCGGCGATCGGGGCCCGGCTCGCGAAACTCACGTTCGAACCCGAGCTGATGATGACCGATGGCATTGCGACGATCATCGAGAATGTCGCGCCGGTCAGCGGACCGGGCGCAGCGAACACGCAAGCCAATGTCGCCGAAAGTTGGATGCCGTTTCGCACCGTCTTCGATCTGTTGTGGTCGGGACAACGACACGTCGTGATGATCGCCAGCCAGATCGATCGCTTCGGCAATCAGAACTTCGCTTGCATCGGACCGCACGCGAAGCCCAAAGCACAGCTTCTGGGGATGCGCGGCGCGCCCGGCAATACGATCAGCCACACCACCAGCTACTGGGTTCCGAATCACAGCGCGAAGGTGTTCGTCGAGAAGGTCGATGTGGTTTCCGGTGTGGGGTATGACCGCGCTGCAGCGCTCGGTGAGCAGACGTCGCGATTCCACGAGATCCGCCGCGTGATCTCGAACCTCGGTGTGTTCGATTTTGGAGGGCCGGGTCACGCGATGCGTCTCGTGTCGCACCATCCGGGCGTTTCCGTCGACGAGGTGGTCGAGGCGACCGGATTCGATCTGGTCATCGAAGGCGATGTGCCCGAGACCCGCGCTCCGACTTCGGAGGAACTGCGGATCGTTCGCGAAGTGCTGGACCCTGAAGATTTTCGCAGCCGCGAAGTCAAGGGCTGATCGCAGCTGCAATTGTGAACTCCCCCCTTCACACGCGCATTTGCGATCTACTCGGAATCCGCTTTCCGATCATCCAGACCGGAATGGGCTGGGTCGCGACGCCGGAACTGGCCGCGGCCGTCAGCAACACCGGTGCGATCGGTTTCCTGGCTGCGGCGACGTTGCCGCCCGACCAGGTCGAAGCCGAAATCGAACGCACGCAGGCACTGACCGACCGGCCGTTCGGTGTGAATTTCCTGATGGACGCGCCCGGCGCGGACATGATCTCGGACGCGATCATTCGACGCGGGGTTCGCGCCGCCGGCTACAACCGCGCGCCCAATGCCGAGCTGATCGCGAAGCTGAAAGACGCCGGCGTCGTCTGCGTGCCCACATGCGGGGCGGCCAAGCACGCGGTCAAAGCCGAAAAACTCGGCGCAGACATCATCATCGTCCAAGGCGGCGAGGGGGGAGGGCACACCGGCTCGGTCCCGACCTCGCTGTTGGTATCGGCGTGTGTGGATGCCGTCGAGGTACCGATCGTCGCAGCCGGCGGATTCCGCGATGGCCGTGGTCTGGTCGCCGCACTCGCATTCGGCGCCGAGGGCGTCGCGATGGGCACGCGCTTCTTGCTCACGCGGGAAAGCCCGGTGCCGGAGGTCACGACCGACCGGTATCTGGCCGCGACCGTCGGCGACGTGATCGTCACCACCGAGATCGACGGCATGCCGCAACGGGTGGTGCGGAACGAATTGATCGATCGCCTGGAAAAGTCGAATCCGGTCTCTCAGCTGCTGGGCGCACTCCAAAGCGGCCTGGAGTTCCGAAAGAC
>JAJDAM010000560.1 GCA_029261905.1 Deltaproteobacteria bacterium | reverse complement strand
AGCGCTTCGGCGATGTCGCTCTCTCGCCTGGTCACATAGACGTACTTGAGTACGAACGGGACGCCGCGGAAACGGTCGCGCGCAGAATCGAACTTCTTTCGCAGCAGCTCCGGAATCCCAGGAAAAATATAGACGTTCTCGACGATCACCAACGGAAACCACAGGTCACCCGAATCGAGCAGCACCGCACCTTCGGGAATTTGCGCCATCTTCAGTTGGCTCTCGTTGAGCACCTTGCCGAGCCCGCGTTGCATCCGATCGGCGATCGATTCGTTGTGTTCGAGCGGGCGTCCGAAAGCCGCTGCGATCGCGTCGATCGTCAAGTCGTCGTGGGTCGGTCCGATCCCTCCCGACGTGAACACGAAATCGTAGGCCTGGCTCATCGACTTCACTTCGGCCGCGATCGTTTCGATGACATCGGGGATCGTCAGGATCCGCTCGACATCGACACCGAGCTCCCGCAACTGCTGGCACAGGTACGGTGAATTGGTATCAACGACCTTCCCGGAGAGAATTTCGTTGCCAATGACGAGTATGCCGGCGGTAGGCATGATCCAGTCAAGATATCGAAGCCCGAGATCGAGGCCAAATCGCCGATCGACGGGCTGCCGTCACAGGACCCGGTTTCAGCCGCGCAACGGCTCGCGTATGCTCGCCGAATGGATGCGCAGGTACATTTTCAGGTATCGAGTCCGGCCGGTTGCGAAACGGACACGAGCAAGAACCCCAGCAGTGCGACACGTGTACCGATCGGGAGCGCGTTGAGCGACGCCATCGCGCAGGCTGGCCTGCCACTGGCCAGCGCCTGCGGATCCGACGGGATCTGTGGCCGATGTGGCGTGACCATTCTCGTGGGCGGATCGACACTGGCCGCAGAAACCGACGAGGAAGTGCGCATCAAATCGCGCAATCGGATCGACCCCAAATTGCGATTGGCCTGCCGTACCCTGGTTACCGCGGATCTCGAAATCACCGCGAGCTACTGGTAGAAGCGCCCACCCAATCGTCACCTTCCCGCTCGCCACTTCCGCGAGCAGTGTGCCAGGAGAGAGCCGCTATGGCTGATGATGCCCGTTTCGAAACTCGAGCCATCCACGTCGGTCAAGCCCCCGACGAGGCCACCGGCGCCACGATCGTCCCGGTCTATCAGACGACCACGTTCACTCAGCAGGCGATCGGCAAGCACCGTGGCTTCGAGTATTCGCGCGGCGCCAATCCCACACGCCAGGCACTCGAGCAGGCTCTGGCATCACTGGAAGGCGGGCGGTTCGGCCTTTCATACGGCTCCGGGATGGCGGCGATCCATGGCGTCATGACCCTGTTGCGTGCGGGCGACCATGTCGTCGTCTGCGACGACCTGTACGGCGGCAGCTATCGGCTGTTCACGACGATCATGCCGGGCTTCGATGTTCGGTTCTCGTTCGTGGACGCCACACGTCCCGAAGAGATCGAGAATGCCATCCAACCGAACACGAAGATGCTCTGGATGGAGAGCCCCACCAATCCGATGTTGCGCTTGATCGATCTCGCCTCATGCGGTGACATTGCGAAAAGGCACGGTGTTCAACTGGTCGTCGACAACACGTTCGCGACACCGTACCTGCAGAACCCGCTCGAACTGGGTGCCCACATCGTCGTTCACTCGACCACGAAATACATCGGCGGCCATTCCGACGTGATCGGCGGCGCGGCCGTGGTCGACGACGAAGAGACGGCGAATCGATTGCAGTTCAACCGCAACGCGACGGGCGGCATCCCCGGCCCGTGGGATGCATGGCTCACGTTGCGCGGCGTCAAGACACTCTCTGTTCGAATGCGCGAGCACTGTGCCAATGCAACGCGGATTGCCGAGTTCCTCGTCGAGCGGCCCGAAGTCTCGCGAGTCCACTATCCCGGACTGCCCGGTCATCCCGGCCATGCGCTCGCAGCGAATCAGATGCGCGGATTTGGCGGTGTCGTGACCCTCGATCTCGCTGGCGGCGCGTCCGCCGCGCATGCGTTGTGCGGTGCGACCCAGCACTTCTCGCTGACGGAAGGACTCGGCGGAGTCGAATCGCAAATCGGATATCCCTGGCTGATGAGTCACGGGGCCTCCCCGCCCGAGGAAAAACTCAGCAAGGGAATCACCGAGGGAACCGTGCGCCTTTCGGTCGGCATCGAACACGTGGACGATCTGTGTGCGGACCTCGCACAGGCGCTGGAGCGCACAGACGCATGAAGCGAGCGATCGTCATCGTCGATCACGGCAGCCGCCGCGACGAGGCCAACGCACAGCTGGAAATCATCGCCCGGCGACTCCGCGACCGCCTGCCCGACCAGCTGATCGTCACCGCACACCTCGAAATCGCCGAACCGAACATCGCAGCTGCGATCGCAACCTGTGCCGCACAAGACGCTACCGAGATCGTCATTCATCCGTACTTCCTCGCGCCAGGACGCCATACCACTCACGACATTCCGGCGCAGGTTCGGGACGCCGCCATCTCGTACCCGAGTATCCGAATCTCCATCAGCGAAGCACTGGGCCTTCACCCGGCGCTCATCGACGCAATCGTCGACCGAGTGAACGACACGGCCGATCGTATCCTGGTGTCAAAAGGTGTCGGCTGATCCATCCGGCTTTGCGGTCGGAATGCCTACCGATGGGTAGGATACCGAGGGAGGTCGCGATGAAGCGATGGTGCGAATTCGCCGAAGAAGAACCCGAACTCGCCGAGCACGGGCGCGCCCTGATCTACCAACACGGTGTCGGCCTGGGATACCTCGCAACGGTCCGCAACGACGGAGCGCCTCGCCTCCACCCAGTCTGTCCCACACTGGCCAACGGGGGCCTGTATCTGTTCATCCTCAACAAGAGTCCCAAGTGCGCCGACTTGATCAGGGACGGCCGCTATGCGCTGCACACGTTCCCGATGCCAGCCGGCGACGACGAGTTCTACGTGTCCGGCCGAGTGACTCCAATCGAAGACACCGAAGTTCGCCGCATCGTGTACGAGGTGTACACCGCCACCGGCGCCCACACGAGCGACGACACGCTGTTCGAGCTCTCGTTGGATCGGGTCCTGTTCGCGAAATACGGCGACCGGGGAAGTTGGCCGCCGGCCTACACGAAATGGCACGCGTAGCTTCGCGATCACAGTGTCAGCCTCGCGCGTATTGATCTACCCCGGGCCGGGCAGGATCAGGGCCGCATGCCGAACGAACTGGGACCCGCCTCGCGCACCGGCGCGGCCAGGTGTGCGAAATCGCAGAGCAGTTTTCTCGTTCGAGCAGGATCGATGATGTCCTCGATCCAGAAGGGTTCCGCGGTGCGAAACGGAGACTGCAACCGTTGCAACCGGTCCTTGATCTCTTCGAGCTTCACCGCCGGATCGTCCGCGGCGTCGAGATCGGCGCGATACGC
>JAJDAM010000559.1 GCA_029261905.1 Deltaproteobacteria bacterium | reverse complement strand
GTTCTCTCGAAAATACTCGGACGGAAGCTTCGAGAGTTCCTGGCCCGGTGGTAGCCAGTTGCGGTGGCGCTTGAATGCGTGGTCCATTCGGTACATGTAATGCGGCACCCAACCGGCGTCCGCCTCGACGCAGACGATCTTCAGTTCCGGGTTGCGCTCGAATACGCCACCGAGCACGAGCGTGCCCATGATGTCCTGGCAGCCGCGAACGATCGACAGAAACCCGTTCATCTTGGGGCCGCGTGTTCGCGGTCCGTCGGGCATCGTCAGGATGTGGAACGACAGCGGTAGCCCGAGTTCGATGGCTCGCTGCCAGAACGGGTCGTAGATCGGCGAGTCGTAGTCTTCGACGGCCGGCACGCCTGGCATCATCACGCCGCGCAGTCCTTGGTTCGCGATGGCCTCGAGTTCGGCGATGCCGTCTTTTACCGATCGCATCGAGACCTGGCCGACGCCGAGCAGTCTTTCGGTGTGGATCGAGCAGTAGTCGACGATCCAGCGGTTGTACGCCTCGAAGCAGGCTTTCTTGTAGTCGAAGTCCGGGTGGCTGCACAGCAGCATTCCGACCGTCGGATAGATGACCTCGGCATTTACGCCATCGCGCTCCTGATCGGCGAGCCGCACCGATGAGTCCCAGCCGCCGCGATGCATGTCGGCGAATCGTTTTCCGAGCACGGTGATCTCTTCTGCGGGAACTCCCGCGGCCGCGACCAGCCCCATCGGGACGGGCTTCTTCATGCCGGGAACGATGTACAGGCTGCCGGCTTTCTCGTCTTCGATCATGTGCGGCGCTTTGTCCCGCCACTTGGGGTCGATGTAGTCGATGTAGGCGTTGCCGGGTTCGGTGATATGCGAGTCGGCCGAGATGATCGGGTAGCCACTCATTTTCGTTCTCCTCGAGATGGGCCGCCGCGCAGAACCCGGCCGGGGAGGTCCCCGTCGGGCTCGACACAATCCTGACCGTGTACGCGGATCGGGGTTCCATTGACGACGACCGCATCGATTCCGATTGCGTCCGAGATCAGACGGTCGGCGCCGCCGGGTTGGTCGTGGACCCGGCGCAGCGGCGTGCAATCGACCGTGTCGAGGTCGAAGACCACCACGTCGGCCGCGAGGCCCTCGGCGAGCCGGCCGCGGTCGCTCAGCCCGAACACATCGGCGGATCGCGACGTCAGCAACCGAACGGCTTGCTCCACCTCGAGCGTGCCGGTATCGCGAACCCATCGGGCCAACAGATGGGTCGGTGCGCACGCATCGGAAAGCTGGCTCATGTGAGCGCCCGCGTCGGACAGGCCCAGCGTAGATGCCGGGTGGGTCAACAGTTCCGCGACGATGTCGGGCTCGGTATTGGCGACCGCGATGCGGAAGCGTGCTTCGAGGTTGGTTTGAAGCCCGAGATCCAGTGCCAGATCGGCCGGATGCACGCCACGTTCGGCAGCGACCTCTTCGACGTTTCGCTCCGCCAGACCGGGCTCACCGGGGCAATCGGCGATCACGGTATCCGACCAGCGACCCGCGATATTGCCGGGGCTCTCGCCGCGCTCGCGCAATGCACGGCGGAAGTCGGGATCGGCGTAGAGGCGCTTTTTGCCTTCGAAGTCCGCCTCCGACACCGGCTTGAAGATCGATAGGCTCTCGAACGGGAAGGGCGCTTTCCACTGGAATTCGAACATCAGCGGTCGCGGCGTGACCTGCGGGTAGATCTCGATCCCGGCGTCCTGGAGCTTGCCGCATGCTTCGAGAACTCCGCGATGACCTTCGGGCCCGAACATGCCGCCGAGCAGTGCGGTCCACGAAATCGGCCGTCCCGTAGATTTGAAGATCTCCGTGAACTCGTTGAGAAACAACCCTCGCCCCAACGTGGCTTGCATCGTGCCGTACCCCAGCTCGCCCATGCATTCTGCGAGGCGCTGGATTTCGCCGAGAGACGCGGCTCGACTGGGAACCGGGCGCCCTTCGTAGCCGACGTGAGTGGGGGCCCATGAGGTCGCGAAACCGATGGCTCCAGCGCGCATCGCTTCCGAGACGATCGCCTCCATCTGGGCCACCTCGTCTTCGGTGGCCTCTCGCTCGGTGGCCTCTTCGCCCATCACGTACATGCGGACCGGTGTGTGCCCGACGAGTGCACCGACATTGATCGCGCTGCCGCGCTGTTCGATTGCGTCGAGGTACTCGGGAAAGGTTTCGAAGGGCCATTGCTCGCCGAGCCCTTCCCACAACGCCGCCAAGCTCATGCCCTCGACGTTCTCGAGGGTGCGCAGGATCAGGTCGCGATGTGCCTCGCGCGTCGGTGCTACACCGAACCCGCAATTGCCCATCACGACCGAAGTGACGCCGTGCCACGGTGAAATCGACAGCATCCGATCCCAGAAGATCTGTGCGTCGTAATGGGTGTGGATATCGACGAAACCCGGCGAGACGTATCGCCCGCTCGCATCGATCGTCCGGGTCGCGGTGCCCAGCGATGTACCGATCGCCGCGATTCGACCCTCGCGAATTCCGAGATCGCCGGCTTGCGTCGGCGCGCCGGTGCCGTCTACCAGGGTTCCGCCGCGGATGAGCAGGTCGAACGAGTCGGACATTGGAGGCACCTCGCTGGCTAGGAATCAGACTTCGGGTCGTCGGGTGCGATCATACCAGCTGCGGGTGCACCGATGGCGCGGGGTCGGGCTAAAGGTTTCGCGTCATCGCCCAACAATGTCCTGGCCTCCTACTCCTAGGCCAGCGTCGCACCCGAGACCAACGAAGACGGTGTGCCGACCGTGGTCAGCCACAGCTGGTGGATGGCGCGAGTGGCTCCCACGTGCAGCAGTCGGCGTGCGGACGGTGTGGCCGGGTAGTTCAGGTCGTTGACGTCGACCAGCACGATGTAGTCGAACTCGAGGCCTTTGACCTGCTCGATTTCGGTCACCTCGATTCCGGGCGAGAACGTGAAATCCTGATTCTCGACCAGGCGAACCTGCGCCAGGTCACTGTTGAGCAGGCCCTGGTAGTACAGTGCGCTCGCTTCGGGCGACGGAGTCAGAATCGCCACCGAAGCGCTCGGCTCGTTCTGGCTGAGGGCACGCAGCGCGTCGGCCAGGAATCCGACGCACGCTCCGCGGTCGCTGAAACGGAACAGCTCGACGGGCGGTCCGGTTCGCGTGGTCACCGGGGGTTCATCGTCTTCGAGCAAGTCACCGAGTAGTGAAAGCGCGAACTCCAGAATCTGTTGGGTGGATCGGTAGCTGATCCGGAGCGTCTCGACGGCGGTTCCCGGAATTCCCAACCGCGACAAGAACCCGCTCCACGAGGTGAATCCGCTGTTCTCGATGACATGCTGC
>JAJDAM010000558.1 GCA_029261905.1 Deltaproteobacteria bacterium | reverse complement strand
CACGTAGGCGCTTCCCAACACCGCGTGACCCCGGGGGTCGCCGTCGAGCTTGGGCTTGTCGAACAGGTCGACCGGGATCTGGTAGAAGTCGCGCAGCGCGCGACTGCCCGGCGGCTGGCTGCGCTCGATGCGCGCCGTCTGTGGGAAGTCCGTACCGAGACGGGAAAGCGACCCGTACTCCGCGAAGTTGCGCACGAAGAATGGAGCAGAAATCACCATCGCGACGCCGGCGACGGCAATTCCTCGTGTGACCACGGCCGACCACTCCGTTCGGGTGTGTTCGAGCAGTCCGCGCAAGAGCAACGAGAGCCCCACCGCACCGAGTACCAGCAGCGCACTCACCTTCGTGAGGATCGCGAATCCGATTGCGAGCCCCGCCCATGCGGCGTGCGCGACAGTCGGTCGGTGGCCGCACTCATTCTCGATGAACCACCACAAACCGACCGCCGCAAGGAAGGCCGCAGTCCACTCGTTGCCCGCCGTGTTGCCCGAGTACAGAAACGCGGGCAGGAGTCCGACCGAGACGAACGCCAGCCATGCGAGCGCAGGTCGCTGCGGTGATGCGAGCCACACGACTCGAGCGGCAATGGCTGCGATTCCGAAGCTGGCTGCGTTCGACACGAAAGCCAGCCCCCGGACCAGCGCCACCGCGTCATCGAACTGCGCAAAGCCCCAGCCCAGCAGGTAGTGGAGCGGTGGATGAAAATACGCCCAGCCCTGATCGGCCCAGGGGAGTGCGGCGTAGCGGTCGAGAAAGAGCACGTATCCGATGTGAGCGAAGTCGTCGTACCCCTGCAGCAGGGGGCCCCAAAGAACGTTCCAGCCACGAACGGCGAGCAACACCAGGCAGGCCAGCACCCACCCCGCCCGCATCCGTTTGTGGTTTCGCTGCGCGGCGACCGCGAGACCCGCGGCGGAGTCCGTCGTCATGGCTATTCCACGTATCCGAGCGCGCGGAGGCTTTGCATTTCGTTGGGCTCGAGCGACTCGGGGGCAACCGCTCGGGTTGGACCCAGGCTCGCGTGTCGCGGTGTGGCGAGTTTCTCACGCAGCAACTGATCCAGCTTTTGGCCCACCACTGATTCGCGGGTCCAGAGGTTCTGTGTCTCGCGCGGGTCTCGCGACAGGTCGAAAAGCTGATGATTCACCGCTCCACCCGCTGGATCGGGATGGGTGATGATGAGCTTCCAGTCGCCGAGTACGACCGACGAGTGTCGCGGGCCGATCGATGACGCGAACGAAGGACGCGGTGGGTCAGCGTCCGCGCTTCCGGCGGAGGCGGGCGGCACCCTCGCGAGGGTCGAGAGGGGCAGCAGGCTCTTGCCTTCCATCCACTCGGGAATCGGCGCTCCGATCAGGTCGAGAATCGTCGGCGGAAGGTCGAGCAGTTGGGCGTCGCCGTCGATCCGCAGGCCCTCGGCCAGAACGCCCGGCAGCCGCAGCAGCAGTGGGACACGCAGCAGTTCCTCGTGGAGCGCGTGGCCGTGTCCGACCGAACGGTGATCCATGAATTCTTCGCCGTGATCCGAAAGCACCACGACCAGTGTCCGTTCGGCGAGGCCTTCTCGTTCGAGACGATCGATCATCCACCCGACATAGCGATCCATGAACGTGATCTCGCTGCGGTACAGCGCATGGAAGTAGTCGATCTCTGTCGGATCGGCAGCATCCGGGTTCTCACGAATGGCCCGAATGGTGGGGAGGTCGTAGCTGAGATCCGGCCGACTTTCGTCGGTGTAGAGCCTGTCCCACGGTGCACCGACTTCGAAGGGCGAGTGTGGATCGACTTCGTGAAGGTACACCATGAAGGGTTGTTCGGGGTGCTCGGTGAGCGATGGTTCGACGTAGCGCTCCCAGATGTACCCTGCGCGCGCTTCGGGAGTCGGGAACTCTTCAGGCCACTGCGTCCGCAGCAGATTGTAGTGGGGATGCATCACGTCGAATCCGCGCGCGAAACCGAACGGGCGCGACACGATGACATTGCTGGTGACTGCGAGCGTCCGGTATCCGAGCCGCTTCAGGATCCGCGGCAGCGTCATGATCTCCATGCTCAGCCGATCCCTCATGTCCTGGACGCCATGGCTCGAAGGGGATAGCGAGGTCAATAGCGACGCCACGGCAGGACGCGTCCACGACGAATTGGATCGCGCGTTGGTGAAGGTCACGCCCTGCTTGGCGAGTTCGGACAGGCGTGGCGTTTGGACATGGGACGCACCGTAGGGCTCGACGTGATCCGCGCGGAGCGAGTCGAGCAGGATGACGAATACGTTGTATCGATCGAGCGCGCGTGTCGATTCAGCGGGTGGCGCGACCGGTTCGCTCGCGTCGTCAGGGCAACCCGAGGCCAGCGAAGCCATCAGCAACACCGCCAGCAACAAGCGAGCCCGACCCGGCGACCGCGTGGGGTCGAACGCAGCCCTTCGTGTTGCATCGAACCGGAAACGCGATGCGTCAGCGATCGCCCACGGCTTGGCCAAAGCGCTCAACGGGGATCGGCGCGTGAATCAGACATGTCGTCAAGGTATCGCCGAAGCGTCGCGCGCCGGGCCAGTTTTCCACTGGTGGTCTTTTCGACCCCACCGGGCGGGACCAGCAGGACTTCACGCACGCCCAGGCCCACGGCCTGCAGCACGTTCTTGCGAATCTCCCGCCGGAGCGCGTCGAGTTGCTCGGGTTCGGAAAGTTTCGTTTCTGCCACGACCGCGAGATCCTCGGTGCCCTTCGCGGCATTTTGGACACCCAGTGCGACCACGCAGCCATCTCGTACTCCGG
>JAJDAM010000557.1 GCA_029261905.1 Deltaproteobacteria bacterium | reverse complement strand
CGATGGGGCGCAGGCGGCGGTACCGGATCGAGCGGCCTCACTTCCTGTTCGTTGAAGACCTCCACCGCCCTCCAGCCCCACAGGCCAGAGAGCCTTACGACTCCCCGGGTCGCAGCCCCGGTCGGGTCCACCACCCACGGGTCGGAAGTCTCGTACCAGAATGTCACCATGTGCAGCGTGCCCTCGCGTGACTGGATGACGGCACGCCAAAGGTCGCGGAAGCCCAACTCCTGGAGGGTGCGGTAGGCGACCAGCGAGAGTCCATCACAGTCGTCCGACACCCGCGCCTGTAGTTCGTTCCACGTCGGCCAGCGGTCTACGCTCTCGTTTTCGACCGGTTGCGTCTGTGTCCAGCGCGCCACATCCCGCACCAGCTCGTGTCGCTGCTCGGTTTGCCAGCGGGCCACCCGAACCCCGAGATCCGGGACGCGCGGGAACTCCGTCGCACAGCCGGTCAGGACTGCCGCAACCAGGGTTCCCGCCCAGCGCCTCATCGCTGTCGCACTCCAGCGCTCCCGTGAAGGTCCCCGGGTGGGGCGGGGAGTGGTCGCTCACGTCTCGCGGTAGCCGATGTGTGCGGCGCGGCGTGAACGCTCTATTCATCGGCGGTCGAGAAGCCGGCCCAATCGATCGTTCGACGCATTCTCGATCGGCGTTCGGCCCAAGCGTCATCGGTCGAAGACCCGATGGCATTTCGCTGCGCGGGATGCTCTCGCGCGTTCCGTGCGGTGATTCGGCGGTTGCGGGAGGCGAGCGCTATCGCGTCTGGTGGATCACTCCCTCTGCCGCGGCTTCCAGTTCTTCGAGGGCGGCAGCCAGGTGTTCAGCGAGCTGCCACGGATCGGGGACCAGCTCGGGGTCGACGAGGATTCCGACATCGATGTGATCGCAGTAGCTGACGACGGTGAAGTTCAGCCCTTGGCCGACGGTCAACATCGATAGCGGCATGATCGACGCGATGCGGGCTCCGGCCATGTAGAGCGGAACCGGGGTGGCGCGCACGTTCGACACGACAAAGTTTCCCGGCAGCGGGCTCAGGTCGCCAGCGATGTCCGCGACCTTCATCAGCCACTCGGCGGCGCCCGGCGCGAACGACTCGCCCAGGGTCGCCATCCAATCGAACGATCCCTTTTCGACGCCCTCTTTGGCGGTGCTCGAGTTCTGGTGGATCTTGCGCAGGCGGTCGGCCGGGTCTGCGAGCTCGGTGGCGAGCGACACCGTCATGTTCGTGATCTCGTTGCCGAGGCCTTCGCCAGTGCGGGTCGAGATGGGGCACAGCGCGTGGATGGGTGGATTGGATTTGTCGCCCTGATCGCGCAGCCAACGGTTGACGGCCGATCCGACGATCTCGAGTACGACGTCGTTGACCTTGACGTCGAAGTGCTTCTTCAAATCGAGCACGCGCTCGAGTTCGATGGATGCGGTCGCGATGGAGCGTCTTCGGCCAATGTTTCGATTGAACGGCAGGCGCTCGACGTCGTCGTGATCGGCTTGCTCGCCGAGCGATTCGACCCACTGTCGCGCGCCGCGTGACAGGTGGTTGGCGAGGCGTACGGGCCGATTCGCCGCATTGCGCAATGCACGACTTGCCAGATCCAGTACCGAAGGCGCGATCGGGGGAGCCTCGTTGAATTCCGCCGGTACGAACGGGGGCGCCGTCGCGTCGGGGGTGAGATCCGCCATGACTTCGCCGAGCCCGACACCGCCCGATCCATCGACCAGGCAGTGGTGGCTCTTCTGGTACACGGCGACCCGGCCGTGCTCGAGGCCTTCGATGCACCACACTTCCCACAAAGGGCGAGAGCGATCCATCGGCTGGGCGTGGAGGCGTGCGACCAGCTCGGTCAATTGCTTCATCGTGCCAGGCGCCGGGATCGCGGTACGGATGATGTGATCTCGCGGATCGAACTCGGGGGCCTCGACCCAGTACGGAAGGTCGGCCCCGAGCGGGACCGACTGCAGCTTCCAGCTGAAGCGCGGTATCAGCGCGATCCGCGATTCGATGTGCGAGCGAAGCCGCTCGAAATCGAAGCTGCCATCGGCCAGAGGCTCGAGGAGCATCAATGCGCCGACATGCCCACCCGAGGCGGGGGTCTCCATCGATAGGAAGATCGCGTCCCCATCGGAAAGCTGCTTGGGCGCGCGGGGCGCCTCCGAAGGTTTTTGGGGGGCGGGAGACAGTTCGGGTGTGGCAGTCGGCATTGGAGGGTTCTCTTTTTGGATAATTAAAATTTTCCAAAATATACAATGAAATTATCTCATCGCAATGCCTGTTTCCTAAGTAATTCCAAATAGTTGAATTCGTAAACGGTACAATTCCCGGAATCAATTGGAGTATTTTCTGGAATCCGAACTTCGCCATTGAATCGAATTCCGAACCAAGAGAGAATACTGATTATCCAACCGGAGAATCTCGATTGACGCGCACTCGGAACAAGTCGAACGTCGCCGCCGCCCGCGCGCGGATGTACCACGACCTGGTCTTCGAATGCGCGGAGCGGGTCTTCGCCGAAGAAGGCTTCGCCGAGAGCACCATGCAGGATCTGGCTGCGGAGGCGGGCATCTCTCTGAAGACGCTGTACGCGACATTTTCCGGTAAAGACGAAATCTACCGCGAGATCCTCGCGCAGCGCGGCGCGGGCCTGCTCGATGCGATCGGGCTGGCGAGGCAGGCACGCGGCACGGCAATCGAGCGACTCGCCCAGGGGATACACGGCATCGTCGCGCACCTCGTCGACAACCGGCGCTTCTTTCGGATCCTGTTGCAAGAGGGACACGCGTGGGGGCTGAATCCGCGCGGTGACGAAGCGCGCGACAGCTGGGAGGCCGGGCTGATGGCCGTGCGGGAAGTCGTGAGCGACGGAATCGCGTCGGGCGAGTTCCTTCCCGGTGATCCCGATATGCTGGCGCGCACCGTCAACGCGATCTTGCAGGTCCAGTTGGCGGGTTTGCTCGATCGAGCGGAGCCGGTCGAAGCGCGCGCCACCTCGGATCAGATCATGGTGTCGATGCGCCGACTGCTATGCGGTGAGTCCTGAGTCGCGCACCTGGCCCGGCCCACCCAGCCTACAACGCCAACGCGTCCGCAATGTCCTCGATGCAGCCGTCCGCATAGGGCCACACGCCGACCTTGTCGAGAAACGCGTGGTTGAGGCCGTTGTATCGAAGCAGCCGGGTGTTCACCCCCGCCTCGTGCAGCCGCCGCGCATACCCCTCGCCCTGATCGCGGATGAAGCAGAATTCGGCCGTCATCACGAGCGCGGGTGGCATGAACGACAGGTCGTCGACGACCCACGGAGACACGCGCGGATCGGACAATTGCTCCGGCCCGTCGACGTAGACAGACGCCATGAAATCGCCCATGTCCATCCCTTCCGCACCCGCCTGCGGACCGTGTTGTTCGACGTAGCGCCCCGAGAGGTCCACACCCGGATAGATCAACACCTGGTGGGCGATTCCCGGCCCGCCGCGCTCGTGTGCGAGCAGGCAGCAGACGGTTGCGAAATTGCCCCCAGCGCTGTCACCGGCCACGACGATTCGCGTCGGGTCGCCGGCCAGTTCTCGGCCGTGGTCGGCCGCCCATTTCACCGCGGCATAACAGTCCTCCAGGCCGGCGGGAAACTTGTGTTCGGGCGCCAGCCGATAGTCGACGTTGATGACGATGCATCCGGCGCGATCGGCGATCCCGCGGCCGATGTTTTCCACCGCGTCGACACTGCCGGCCACCCAGCCGCCGCCGTGGAAATAGAGCAGGATCGGTAGATCGGTTCCCTGCGGTGTATAGATCCGGATCGGAACGTCGCCGCCCGGGCCGGGGATCGAGAGGCGCCGGGTTTCGACACGGCCCTTGGCGATGTCCTTGTTCGGGAAGCCGAACATCTTGCGCATCATCCTGACGACGAGTTGGTTGGGAACCAGCCGCATCAGGGCCGGGCGCATGAAGCGTCCGGCTTTTGCCATGCGGTCCATTTCCTCGCGTACTTCGGGAAAGGGCTCGCCTGCGGTTTCACCGAGAGGGCCGGGACGGATTTCGATATTCATCAGGGTCGGCTCTCCATTGGTTCGAGCATTCCGAGTCGCCCAGTCTATCTCAACACGAGGCGGGCGAACGTTCGCATCGGAAGCTGTGTGGCCTAGCCTATTCGTTCGCCACCGAATTCCAAGGAGAACCTCGAGTGCCCCAATCCGTGCCTCAATCCGTGCCTCAATCAATGACCCAGTCCGCAACACAGCGACCGACACGAATCCGCGCCGCCCGGTGGTTGGCCATCGCGTTGATCGCCTGGGCAGAACCTGCAGTGGCCGAGGAGTGCAAGCCATCGCGCTGGGGGCCGGACGATCAGATCGGCAATGCCAACCTGATCACACCCGAAAGCGTGTTGAGTGCGGCACGGCTGATCAAGACCGGCAAGACCTATCCCTTGGGAATCGTGATCGATGCCGATACTCCCGCATTCCCGCCGCGCAGTCTCTCGCTGCAGGTCGTTCAGCCGGGCCAGCAGCAGGGGCGCGCCGCGTTCCCGAATGCCATCTACAACGATGACCTCGTGCAGATGTGGCTCGGTATCGGCCCGCAGATTGACGGGCTCGGTCACCTCGGCTCGGATGGGACCTACTACAACTGCAACAGCGCCCAGGAAATCTCGGAAATCACCGGGCTGACGCGACTCGGCATCGAGAACGTTCCGCCGCTGGTGGCGCGCGGCGTGGTGCTCGACATGGCGAAGCACTTCGGGGTCGATCACATGGCGGCCGGGCAGGCGTTCGATGTCGACGACGTCAAGGCGGTCGAGAAGGCGCAGGGCACACCGGTTCGCGAAGGTGACGTGGTCTTGTTTCACACGGGTTGGACCGACGCGAAGCTCGAGTCGGACCCCAATGCCTGGGTCAGTGGCGAGCCGGGCCAATCCGAACAGGTCGCGCGCTACCTCGCAAGCAAGAACGTGATCGCGGTCGGCGCCGACACCTGGGGGGTGGATGTCGTGCCGGCACCCGATCCGAACCGCGGCTTTCAGGGCCATGTCATTTTGTTGAAGGAACATGGGATTCACATGCTCGAAACGATGAACACCGGACCGCTGGCGCGAGACGAAGCGTACGAGTTCCTGTTCGTGCTCGGTCCGGCGCGCGTGCGCGGCGCCGTGCAGATGATCATCAATCCCATCGCGATCCGCTGAGTTCATTGGGCCTGGGTGTGCTCGTCAGAGAACGCCTTTCGATCAATCGATCAACCGACGAACCGACCAACCGATCGACGATTCGGTCACACAGAAGCGGTGATTTCTGTCATGCTGCAGGCCGTGGCGGCCTCGCAGCCGCTCGACGATTTCGAACGGGAGGGATGAACCCATGGGCATCGCGGATTACTCGGAGTACGACGGCCTCGGCCTTGCGGAACTGGTGGCTCGCGGAGAAGTCAGCCCGGCCGAACTCGTCGAAGAGGCGATCGAGCGCATCGACCGACACAATCCGCGCCTGAACGCCGTGGTGTACGACGCGCGCGACGAGGCGCGTCGGGTGGCAGCGGGGGATCTGCCGGACGGACCGTTTCGGGGTGTGCCTTTCTTGATCAAGGATCTCGGTTGCGACGTAGCGGGGATGCCGCAGACGAGCGGAAGTCGATTCCTCAAAGACGTGGTCAGCGAGCACGATGGCGAATTGACCCGCCGCTACCGTGCCGCGGGCGTGGTCATCTTGGGGAAGACGAATACTCCCGAACTCGGGATCACCGGCACCACGGAGTCGGCGTTGCTCGGTCCGTGTCGAATCCCCTGGAACCCGGACCACATCACCGGTGGCTCGAGTGGCGGCGCGGCCGGAGCGACCGCCGCGGGCATCGTGCCTCTTGCCCATGCCAGCGATGGACTCGGCTCGATTCGCATCCCCGCCGCTTGTTGCGGGTTGTTCGGAATGAAGACGACGCGCGAACGGAACCCGGGCGGACCCGACGACGCCGGCCGCGCGGTTGGCTTCGGTGTCGACCATGTGGTCAGCCGCTCGGTGCGCGACAGCGCCGCCATGCTCGATTGCACGGGCTACCCCGAGCCCGCTTCTCCGTATGCCCCGCCGCCGAAACTGCGTCCCTACACGGAAGAGATTCAGGCGGATCCCGGTCGACTGAGGGTTGCTTTCTCTGCCGAGACGCCGAGCGGACGGCCGATCGATCCCGAAATCGCAGCGGCGTTGGCCGAAACGGCCGCGCTGCTCGAGAGCCTCGGGCACGATGTCGAAGAGCGGGGCCTGGGCATCGACTACCGTCGGCTCTACAGGACCCAGGGAGTCGTTGGGGCCGCCAACGCGGCGGCGAACCTTCACTCGCTGGTCCAGAAGATCGGACGCGAACCAGAAGAGGACGAACTCGAGCCGCTCACCTGGGCCGGGATCCGGAATGGAAGGAAGCTGTCGGGCGAGCGTGTGATGGGCGCCTGGCGCACGCTGCGAGTGCTGAACCGCGAGATCCTCAGCCTGTTCGAGGAGTTCGACGTGTTTCTGACGCCCGTGTTGGGGACCGTGCCGCCGCCGATCGGCCACATCGACCCGGTCGGCCTCGAACCGCGCGAAGTGAGCCGGCGTCAGGCCAAGGTTTTTCCATTCACACCGCCGTTCAATTTCACTGGCCAGCCGGCGATGAGTGTCCCGTTGGCGATGAGCGCCGAGGGCTTGCCGATCGGCATGCAGTTCGCCGCGCGTTATGCCGACGAGGCGACGCTGTTTCGCCTGGCCGCACAGCTCGAGCAGGAACGTCCGTGGAAGGATCGCAAGCCGATGATCTGGGGCTAGGAGATCCGAGCCTGCCGTCCTACTCGTCTGGCTCACTCCTCTGGATGGTCTTCAGGTAGTCCACGACCATCGAGATTGCGTCCGAGATTCGCGACTCGCGCACCAGCTCCGACAGGACCCGCTGGCCCAGTTCCTGGCCCCACACCGGCATCTCGCGGGAACCGTGTGAAGCGACCCATTCTCGGCCGTCGATGAACTCGGCGATTCGCTCGACCGGGAACACCCCACCATTGTTTTGCCGGATCGCGGTCAGATCCGCTGGAGTCTCCTCCAGGCTCTCGGCGACTGGACCGCCACCTTGCGCATTCTTGCCATGGCAGGAGGTGCAGAGCTGCTTGAAGATGATCTTGCCCCCGGCTGCACCCGTGGGCGGATCGATGCTGGCAGCCGCGATTGGAGCAACGAGCGATCCGATTGCCGAAAATATTGCGAGCCGTTTTCGAATCATCGCATTTTTCGCCGTCGTCGTTTCCGCGCATGAGTGTCGAACGTTTCAATCATCACGGATGCAAGTATCGATTTCAAGTGGCTGCTGCTACCGCCCAGAATCGATTTCGATCGCCGACAGTGGCAGCGAAACCGCGCGCGGTCGGTACAGCCGCATCTCGCCGAGTAAGCGCTCCATGACTTCCCAGTCGCTTTCGCCAGTGGGCGTAAACAGGTTGCACACATAAGTCAGTAGGATCTCTCCTGGCTCGGCGAACTGCGGATGCGCTTTGGCTGCGTAGCAGAACGTGTTCGGGTCGCGCCCCACAGCTGATACGTCGAGTTCGGGAATCTCGAAGATCGACTGCGGCGGCGACCACGGGCCCTCGAGGCTTTCGGCCGTGCGGGCGTACACATCATCGGAGGGTGGACCTTCGGAGGACGGATCGGTCACGTCCGGGTAGTTGTACACAGCGAGCCAACGCGCGATTTCGGGCTCGTATCGCACGCTCATCTCCGAGGCGTTGTCGTCCATCAGGATTCGGGCGCGCTCGGGGTCGAAGCCCGCTTGCCAGGAGCCGTCACGGTCCAGGAATTCGATTGCGGTATCGGGCCTCGGTTCGTCGACGTCCAGCGCAGCGAGCGGAATGCGGCTCAGCATGCGCGGGAATCGGGTCGCGTCGAGATCGATGAACGCAAACAAGTAGACGTAGGGTTCGTCAACGACCATGCTGCTGCCGGGGAAGGCTCGCCGGTCGCTCGTGAGCGGAAGAACCTCGATCGACCACTGCTCGGGTGGGTCCGTCGGGTTGTCGACCCGGGCAAGACTCATGCCCGTGTAGTGAAATGGAAGGTTGAGCGGACCGCGCGGGGCACCGTGTTCGACGTTCAGCAGGCCGATGTAGAGCCGGCCGGCATGCGTGAAGCCGTCGAACAGCCACCAGAAGCCGTCACTCTGGTTTCGGTCGAAGAACGCGCGCGCGGAGCCGTCGTCCGAGTGGCCCCACGCGTAGTCGATCTGCCAATCGCCGCTCGCCGTACACTGCGAGATCGCGATCGAGTTGTGGATGAACGTCGAACCCTTTCGCGTGGCCTGTAGCGGGTCGCCGACGAACGTGTCGCCAAAGAGCCAGACGCTCCTGCCGGCACCGAGTGGGATTGAATAGGCGGCATCCCCGCCGAGCCAGCCCTCTGAATAGGGGAACTGGGGTGGTCCGCACGACCGGGTCTGTCGAGCATCGAGCCCGGCGCACGACAAGCTCGCCGCAGCGATGAATCCGACGACCCATCCGGTCTGAATGCGAGTGAGAAACTCTCTCGTTCTCAAGCCTGCCCCAAGGCGGATCGGCGTGCCGGGTAGTTGGTTGCGTGTTCGCCGCCGCGCCGCGAATGCTTGCACGTAGTCGGCTGACCCATCTTGGGGCAGCGTACTAGGCAGTCGCAGTGGTCGCGACAGGTTTGCGGCTCGCCAGCAAGTCCAGATGAGACCGGATCAGGTCGGGTTCGACGGGGTCGGCGTTCATTCTCATTGCGGCGCGCAGACGCAGCAGGTGATAGCAGAAGCTGGTGAATGCGAAGCCGGCCACGACAACCTCGAGTGTCGTCGTCAGTCCGGGCTTCTTCGTCAAATCTCCCAACCCCGTCCATACGAGCGCGACGAATGCCGCGGAGATCAGTAGCGAACTCGTCGCCGCCAGGATCGAACTTCGGATCAGCACGCGCGGGCCGCCTGTGCAGGTTCGCTTCAACTCGTTCTCGGAGAAGTGATCCAGAAACCAGCCTCGCTCCTCGTTTCGCAGATCCGAATTCGGCATCAGCATCCGGCCCGTGAGCGGGTCTTCAGCCGGTTCCCCAAGCCGGTGTTTCCGGATGCCCTCGAGGATCTTCTGGTGCGTGGCTTCGCGGATCGGAAAGCGCACGAACACCAACAGCGACAGCAGGCCGAAGGTGGCCGGGAACACGCCGTAGATCAGGCGGATCGCAAACGTCACCGTCTCGGTCTGTTCGACGTTGGGCTGGTAACCCAGTGTCGCGAGGATCGCCAGCGGAACGGCCGCGCTGGGGATCACGGTGAATTTCGTGATCAGCGCCCAGAAAGCACCGTACTGCGCCTCGCGTCGCTTGCCGGTATGGAGTTCGTCGTAGTCGATCACGTCGGCTTGGATGGACGGCCCGAGGAACAGACGCGCACCGAACACCGAACCGGCCCACACCAGGATGAAGGTGGTGGGAACGACGTCTCCCGGTCCCTGGAAGAACAGCATGATCGACGAACTGATCCCGACGGCGGCGGTGATGAGGTAGATGGGATACTTGCCCCAGCGTCGCGTCGCGCGCAGCCACAGCGGGAGCACCAGCAGGCCCGAGCCGAAATAGGTCACCAGCAGCGCTGCGATCCAGAACGCCGGGTTGTCCACCTTCAGCACGTAGGTGGTGTAATACGGCATCATCAGTGCGGGAATCATCCCGGTGACGCTGCCGACGGTGTAGGTGGCCAGTAGGATGCGCGCGGGGCGGTTACGCATCACGCGGCGCACGCCCGGCACGATTGGGTTCGCGTCCCGTGTGTAGTAGTCGGGGCGCTCTCGGATTTTGTAACACTGCCATATGTAGAGAACGACCAGGACGATTCCGACACCCAGCGAGAAGACCCGAAAGCCCTCGCGCTGGCCTCCGAATACGCTGAAACAGAGCGCGGGGAGCGCGGCACCGAGCACCGTGCCGAGTACCGCGAAGCCTTCCATCACCGCGAACAGGCTCGAACGCTCGTGGTAGTCCTCGGCCAGTTCCGGCCCGAGCCCGTAATGCGGGATCGCGTACATGGTGTGGAACAGGTAGTAGAGGATGAAAGTGGAACAGAACCAGAGCCCCGCACCATTGGTCGAGAGCGACACCGGCGGATTGAACAGCAGGAAGAAACTGATCGCGCAAAGTGGAGCGCCGATCATCATCCAGGGCCGCCGGCGTCCCCAGCGAGTGTTCGTACGGTCGGTGATCCAGCCCATGATCGGGTCCGTGATCGCGTCGAACGCGCGCGCTACGGCGATCGCCAGCGCCACGAAGCCGAGCGGCAACAACACGACGTCCGAGTAGAAGATCGTCATGGTCACGAGAACCGGGATCGCCATTCCGGCGCCAGCCATGTTCGGCATGCCGTACGCGAGCTTGATACTCATCGGCAAGCGCTCCCCCGCTTTCGCGTAGGTCGCCTGCTGCTGGGCGTGACTGACGGTGACCGCGGGTGG
>JAJDAM010000556.1 GCA_029261905.1 Deltaproteobacteria bacterium | reverse complement strand
AGACAGCTCTTGCCGATCTTGTGTTTGCCGAGCTTGGCGAGCAGTCCGGCCGACCCCTCGAAGCCCGGCATGATGTAGATCACGAGACTCTGGCTACGAGGTGAAAAGCCGATCCGAGGCGAATCCCCTTCCCGCCCGCTGTCGTACACGTAGTGATACGCGCCGAACCCCACGATCGTGGGCCCCCACATTCGCGCCTTCTCGCCCGAGATCGCCGCGAACAGCTTGGCGAGTGCCTTGGCATCCTTGCGCCGCGTCGGATGATCGATCGCGTTCAGGAACTTCGCAGCACTCACCCGCGTCTGAAGGGACTTCCGCTCGCCGGTCTTGCGCTTGGCGGCCGGCCCTTTCTTGGCCGGGCCCTTCGCGGTCTTGTGCCCCTCCGTCGCTGGATTCAGAGCCGTACTGCGCTTCTTGGTCTTCGTCGCGACAGGGCCGACCATCGACGGAACCTCGGAAGGCGCGGAGTTCAACCAGCGAGCGCCGATTCCGCCAGTTCGATCAGGTTCTCGATTCGCTCAGAGTCGACACCGGCCCCGCTCGCCACCGCGTTCCCGATCCGACCCTCTCTCAGGTCGACCAGCTCGCGCGCGAGGTTCAATGCGGACAACAGCGCCAAATCCAGCGAATCTACGGTCCCGGTCTGTTGTTCGACCAGCGCCATCGTCTCGTTGAGGTAGCCGGCGACCCGCTGCAGCGCATCGGATTCACCGTCCGTGCGGATGCGAAACTCCTGGCCGCGGATTTGAATGGTCACCGCTTCGCTCGCGGCCACTAGCTGTCCTCTTTCGCGTCCGACACAGCGCGCTCTTCGAGTTGCTGATCGAGTTGATCGAGATGCGCGATCAGTTCGTCGATGCGCTTGCACGCGTCCTGGCGACGCTGGTTGGCAGTGAGCAGTTCGCCATCGAGACTTCGAACACGACGCGTCGCATCGCTGAGTTCGCGCCGGATTTTCGCGTTCTCGGTCTGGAGACGTCGATGCGACTCGGCCAACGCAGCAACTGCAGACTCCAATCTACCGAAGTCATCTCGATCGTCGCTAGAACCGGCCTGGCCCTTTTGATCGGGCCGACTTCGATTCGCCGCGGATGCACTCGCTCGCGATTTCGAGGCTGCGTTCGAAATGAAAGACCCCCCGTCTTCAATGGCGAGCGTACCGGTGACCTCTAGAACACGTCAAGCACTTTGCCACTACAAAGTGAAACCGACCACCACACCGAAGAGAACGAACCCGACGCAGAGCGGAGTTGGAACGCGGCGAGAATCAAACCGCGTTGCGATTACGCGAATGCGCTTCGCGATTGCAGGCGCGATGAACCGGTCAGGTAGGCATCGACCGATCGCGCGGCCTCGCGCCCTTCCCACTGCGCCCATACGACCAGCGATTGGCCGCGCCGAACGTCGCCCGCGGCGAACACACCGGGTTCGGAAGTCTCGAATCGCCGGGTATCGGCCGAAACGTTCCCACGCGGATCGAGGTCGACGCCGAGAGATTCGATCAAACCCTCGTGAACGGGATGCACGAATCCCATGGCCAGCAGAACGAGATCGGCGGGAAGCACGAATTCCGTTCCCTCGATCGCTCGCCCACTCGGGAAGATTGGACGATCGAGCTCATCGTGATCGAATTCCAACTCGACGCCATGCAGGGCCTTCACGCGCCCCCCTTCGGCTTCGAAGCGGTCCGTTCTCACCGCGTAGCGACGCGTCCCGCCTTCTGCGTGCGAACTCGACACCATGAAAGACATCCGCGGATACAAAGGCCACGGTTCGGCGGAGTGCCGACCTTCCGGACCTTGCGGAAGAACTTCGAGCGATGTGACCGACGCAGCCCCCTGTCGGTGCGAGGTCCCGACGCAGTCTGAGCCGGTATCCCCGCCACCGATCACGATCACATGCCGACCGGTCGCCAGGATGTCGGCCGACGGATCGAGGGTATCGCCCGCAACGCGGCGGTTTTGCTGCGGGAGGAATTCCATCGCGTAGTGGACGCCGTCCAACTCCCGTCCCGGGACTTCCAGGTCTCGCGGCGCTTCGGCCCCCATGCACAACAAGACCGCATCGAAGCTCTGTCGCAGCTCGACCGATGACAAATCCACACCGACGCGGACCCCGGTTTGAAACAGGACGCCCTCCTGCCGCATCTGCTCCATGCGGCGATCGATCGCATCTTTCTCGAGCTTGAAATCCGGGATTCCGTATCGGAGCAGGCCACCGATGCGGTCGGCCTGCTCGAACACCGTCACACTGTGACCGGCTCGACTCAGTTGCTGAGCGGCCGACAGACCCGCCGGCCCCGAGCCGACGATTGCGACCGATCGACCCGTCCGGCGATGCGGGCGAACCGGATGAATCCAGCCCTCCTCCCAACCACGCCGAACCAGCTCGAACTCGACCTGCTTGATCGACACCGGTTCCTGGTTGATTCCCAGCGTACAGGAGCGCTCACACGGAGCAGGACAAACCATCCCGGTGAATTCGGGGAAGTTGTTGGTCGAGTGCAGACGGGAGAGCGCGTCCTCCCATTTGCCGCGATAGACCAGATCGTTGAAATCGGGAATGATGTTTCCGAGCGGGCAACCGTCGTTGCAAAACGGAATTCCACAATCCATGCAACGGGCCGCCTGGGTCACCGTCTGCTCGTGTGAAAATTCGACCTGGACCTCGCGATAGTCGCCCAGCCGCTCGTTGCGATCGCGGTAACTTGCGGTCTCTCGAGCGTGCTTCAGGAATCCCCTCGGATCAGCCATTGCCGCTCCCCACTTCCAATCGATCACCGAGGGCGCGCTTGTAGTCCTTCGGGAACACCTTCACGAACTTGGGCGCGTAGCTATCCCATTTTCGCAATACGTCGTCCGCTTTCGCACTTCGGGTGTACTTGAAGTGGCGGCGGACCAGGCTCCGGATCGTCTCGAAGTCGTCCGCTTCGAGCGGATCGTCGATGTCGATCGTCGTCGGGTTGATTCGGTTCGCGAACTCGCCGTCTTCATCGAGCACGTAGCCGATTCCGCCGCTCATTCCGGCTCCGAAGTTCCGGCCCGTGGGGCCGAGAATCACCGCACAGCCGCCGGTCATGTACTCGAGCCCGTGGTCGCCGACCCCTTCGACCACCGCGTTGGCGCCACTGTTGCGAACACAGAAGCGCTCGCCGGCGACTCCGTGGAAGTACGCCTCGCCGCTCGTCGCGCCGTACAACACCACGTTGCCGGTGATGATGTTCTTCGACGGATCGAAGCTGCTGCCCTCTGGCACCCGCACGACGATGCGAGCGCCGCACAGCCCTTTTCCGCAGTAGTCGTTCGTGTCGCCCTCGACCACGAAAGTCATGCCCTTGGTGCAGAACGCGCCCAGACTCTGTCCTGCGCTGCCCTGAAAGGTCAGCGAGATCGTATCGTCGGGCAGCCCCTCCGCGCCGTATCGCAGTGAAACTTCGGACCCCAGGATCGTGCCGACCGTCCGGTCGGTGTTGTGGATCGGCATCGAGGTCTCGACACGCTCGCCTCGCTCCAGCGCGGGCTTCGCCAGCTCGATCAACTTCATGTCGAGCACACTCTCGAGTTCGGATTCGAGCGCCTGCGACTCGCAGTTGTAGATCGCGTGGGGTACGTCGGGTTTGTGCAGAATGGCCGAGAAGTCGATGCCAGCCGCCTTCCAGTGCTGCACGGCCGTGTCGGCTTCGAGCCGGTCCACCTGGCCCACCATCTCATCGAGCGTGCGGAAACCCAGCTTCGCCATGTACTCGCGAAGTTCTTCAGCGACGAACAACAGGTATTGCACGACGGATTCGGGCGTCCCCGCAAAACGCTCGCGCAGCACCGGATCCTGGGTCGCGATTCCGACCGGGCAGGTATTCAGGTGACAGACGCGCATCAGGATGCATCCCATCGCGACGAGCGGCGCCGTCGAGAAGCCGAACTCGTCGGCCCCTAGCAGCGCGGCGATCGCGACGTCGCGGCCGGTCTTCAGCCCACCGTCGGCCTGCACCCGAATCCGGCCTCGCAAGTCGTTGAGCACCAGCGTCTGCTGTGTCTCGGCCAGACCGATTTCCCAGGGCATGCCGGCGTACTTGATCGACGCTTGCGGCGAGGCGCCGGTGCCACCGTCCATTCCGCTGATCAGCACACCGTCGGCCTTGCCCTTCGAAACCCCGGCAGCAATCGTGCCGACACCCGAAACACTGACGAGCTTGACCGAAACGCGGGCGCGCCGATTGGCGTTCTTCAAGTCGTAGATCAGCTGTGACAGGTCTTCGATCGAGTAGATATCGTGGTGGGGCGGTGGGGAGATCAGACCGACACCGGGAGTCGAATGCCGGGTCTTCGCGATCGCTTCACTGACTTTGTGGCCAGGCAGTTCGCCGCCCTCGCCCGGCTTCGCGCCCTGAGCGACCTTGATCTGTATTTCATCCGAGTTGACCAGGTACCAACTGGTGACACCGAAGCGACCCGACGCGACCTGCTTGATCGCGCTGCGGCGCGAATCGCCGTTTTCGTCGGGCGTAAAGCGATCCACATCTTCGCCACCCTCGCCGGTGTTGCTCTTGCCGCCGAGGCGGTTCATTGCGATCGCGAGCGTCTGGTGTGCCTCCAGCGAAATCGAGCCGTACGACATCGCGCCGGTACAGAAGCGCTGGACGATCTGTTCGACCGGCTCGACCTCGTCCAGCGGAATCGGCTCGGGTGCGAACTTGAAACGAAGGAGCCCGCGCAGCGTGCACAACGACTCGGTATCACCGTCGGCGGCCTTCGAGAATTCCTTGTAGTCCGAATAGCTCTTGCGGCCGAGAGCGATTTGCAGCTTCGACACGGAATCGGGGCTGAAGGTGTGTCGCTCGCCCCGCGTGCGCCACTGATACAACCCGCCCGGGTCGAGCTCGGGATACACGTAGTTGTCGCCGGGAAACGCAGTGCTGTGCCGAATCGCAGACTCGCGCGCGATGACATCGAAGCCAACGCCCTTCACCCGCGACGCGGTCCCTTCGAAACATGCGTCGATGATCTCGTGATCGAGCCCCACCGCCTCGAAGATCTGCGCGCCGCGGTAGCTCTGCAGCGTGGAGATCCCCATTTTGGCGAAGGTCTTGAGCAGTCCCTTGTCGCTGGCGTGAATGTAGTTTTCGATCGCTTCGTTCGGGCCGAGATCCTCTGGGAGGAAGGTTCCCTCCTCGACGAGTTGATGGATGGTGTCGAATGTGAGATAGGGATTGACCGCACCAGCGCCGTAGCCGATCAACAAGGCCATGTGAGCGACCTCGCGGGCCTCGCCCGTTTCGCACAGGATCCCGCAACTCGACCGCAACGCGGCCCGTCGCAGGTGATGGTGAACGGCGCCTGTGGCCAGCAACATCGGGATCGGCGCGAGCTCCGGCGACACGCCCCGATCGGACAGGATCAACAGGCTGATGCCGTCGCGCACGGCCTGCTCGGCTCCGGCACAGAGTTCGTCGATCGCCGAGCGAAGACCGTCGCCGCCGTCCGCCGTCTTGAACAGACACGGAAGCGTCGTGTTTCGCAACGCCGGCGAATCGATGCGACGAATCTGCTCCATTTGTTCATTCGTGATCACGGGATGTTCGATCCGAAGCATCGCGGCGTGTTCTTCGGTTTCGTCCAGCAGGTTCTTCTCGGCGCCCAGCGTCGAGTACAGCGCCATCACCGGTCGCTCGTTGATCGAATCCATGGCCGGATTCGTCACTTGCGCGAACAGCTGCTTGAAGTAGCGGTAGAGCATCTGGGGACGCTCGGAGAGGCACGCCAATGCAGCGTCCTCACCCATCGATCCGATCGGCCACTTTCCCTGCTCTGCCATCGGCGCGATCAGGATCTTCAGGTCCTCGCTCGTGTACCCGAAGACCTGCTGAAGCTGCATTCGCAGTTCGGGATCGTCGATCCTGGCCGTGTCGTCCGCCGCAGGGCAATCCGCGAGCCGCAACCGATTGCGCTCCACCCATTCACGGTACGGGTGACGCGAGATGTAGCGGGCCTTGATCTGCTCATCCTCGATGATCTTCCCGGCTTCGAGGTCCACCATGAAGATCTTGCCCGGATGCAGCCGCTCTTTGATCAACACGTTGGACGGTGCGATGTCGAGCACGCCGACCTCGGATGCCATCACGACGAAACCATCCTTGGTGACCACGTAACGCGACGGGCGCAGACCGTTTCGGTCGAGCACTGCACCGATGACGCGGCCATCGGTGAATGCGATCGACGCGGGACCGTCCCACGGTTCCATCACGAACGAGTGGTACTCGTAGTAGGCGCGCAGCTCCGGATCCATGTCGGGACGGTTCTCCCAGGCCTCCGGGATCATCATCAACATCGCCTCGGGCAACTCACGACCCGTCAGCGCCAGAAATTCCAGCACGTTGTCGCACTGCGCGGAGTCGCTCGCTCCGTCCTTCATGATCGGGTAGAGCTTCTGGAGATCGTCGCCAAACAACTCCGAGGCCATCGTTCCCTGGCGACCGAACATCGCGTTGCGATTGCCGCGAAGCGTGTTGATCTCACCGTTGTGAGCGAGGTATCGGAACGGATGCGCGAGATCCCAGCGCGGCATCGTGTTGGTGCTGTAGCGCGAGTGCACGACCGCCATCGCCGAGACCATCAAAGGGTCGGTCATGTCGGGATAGAAGGCATCGATCTGGGTAGCGATCAGCATCCCGACGTATGCGATCGTCCGACTCGATAGACTGGGGACGTAGAAGAAGTCGTCGTCGTTGGGATTGGCCGCCATCGCGTTCTGGACGCAGCGCCGAACCACATACAGCTTCCGCTCGAATGCGTCCTGATCCGCGCAATCCGACGCCATGAACACCTGTCGAATCGTCGGGAGTTCGGATCGCGCAACGCGACCGATCGCTGTGGCGTCGTGCGGAACGTCGCGCCAGCCGAGAATCCTCTGCCCCTCTTCGGCTGCGAGCCGTTCGAACTCGGAAATCTGCCAGGCAGCCGAATCGGCGTCGGGCGACAGGAACACGCTCCCCACCGCGTACTGGCCCGGCTCCGGCAGTTCGAAGCCCAGCGCGCCTGCCTCGCGACGGAAGAACGGATCGCTGATCTGGATCAGGATACCGGCGCCGTCGCCAGAATCCGGATCGCAGCCACAGGCCCCTCGGTGTTCGAGGTTCAACAGGATCTGCACGCCCTTGCGAATCACGTCGTGCGAACGAACGCCTTCGACGTTGGCGACGAACCCGACGCCGCAAGCGTCGTGCTCGTTGACGGGATCGTAGAGGCCTTGCTTCACCGCAGGCTTGTGCCGGCAGTGTTGGGTCGATCGGCTCACTTGGCGGCCCTCCGACGGCTCTTGCCGGATCGTCGAGTCGCTTCCGAATCGAACTGGCGGCTGGTTTGTAGCGAGACGTTGGAATGTTCGACGTAGGTGGACAGCACGACACTCGTCTCGGTCCGGGTCACGCCGTCGAGCGAGCGAATCGCCTGGATCACTTCTTCGAGACTCTGCGTACTCTGGGTCTTCACTTTCACCATCAACGTATAGGCGCCGGTCACATGGTGACACTCGAGCACGTCGTCGACTTCGCACAATTTTTGCTCGAGCGAGCCGATCGCGCGTGGCCGATCGGTACTGACGCCAATGAAAGCGGCCACGTTCTTGCCCAGCCGGCCGGCGTCCAACAGTGCGACGTAATCGGTGATGACGCCGGCCTGTTCGAGCTTGTGGATCCGCTCGACCACGGAAGGTGCCGAGAGACCGACCTCTTCGCCGATCGATGCCAGCGGCCGCTTACAGTTCTTCTTCAACAGCTCGAGAATCTGGCGATCCAGCGTATCGAACTCGGGGGTAATTCGATTTAGCTTCATTAGGCATCCGGCGAATTGGGAGGCCATTTTTACGGTAAAATCGCCCCACCCGTCAAGCTAATCGTTGGAAAACCGGCGAATTACCTTTCAAAATTTGGCACAGCGAGATATCCCCCCTCGGGGAACAGGGAGGGGGGCGCGATGCTGGAAATCACAGCAAATCGCGCAGGCGGTCCGGATAGTTCGTGAACAT
>JAJDAM010000555.1 GCA_029261905.1 Deltaproteobacteria bacterium | reverse complement strand
GCTGCCGGGTCCAACCGTAGACCTCGTACCGATCACACAGCCCGGCCCGACCGATGCGCTGGCATCGATACTCGCTCCCGGGGCGACCGTAACGGTTGGATGCACGCCACACAGGGGCCGACTCTCGGGCACCAGATACCGGGCCGCTCGCGAAAAATCGAGCCCGGGATTCGGGGAGCGGATCGTCGGCCTGCCGCCGGCGTCGAGGTCGTCTGGCGCGATCACTGCACCGGCGCGTGTCGCCGACAACCGGTCGGCGAACTGCGCAGAACGAACGAAGCTCAGCTCCGCGGGGCCGGCGCTATCGAGCGGCGCCACTCCCTCGATCCAAACGTCGGTATCGCCGTCGACATCGCGACCGAGTTCAGCCGCGAGATCAGCCAACCGCATGCCTGCCCCCGCCACGATTCAACGCGCGAGCAGGACCGCAACCGGCGAGGTCCTCACAACGGCGGTCGAGTTGCTGCCGAGGAAGTACTCGGTGATCCGGTTTCGGCCGTATGCACCCATCACGATCAGGCTCGCCTTCACTTCGCGCGCAGAGTCGACGATCTTCACATCCGGTCGGCCCAGCGTCGACGAGATCTCGCGGACCGGGACCGGCAACGTACCGACCAGACCGCGTACCTCGTCGAAGCGTGCGATCGCCCTGCCCTTGTCCTTGGAATCGATGAACACGTGAATCGGCTCGCCCAATCGCGTCGCGATCTGAACCGCGTGTCGCGCACCGATTCGCGAACCGGGTGAGCCATCGAACGCCAACAGAATGGGTCCGGCGAGCTGGGCTCCCATCGGAACCACGAGCGATGACTTTGAAGTCTTTCGAATCACGCCATCGACCGTCGACCCGATCAGGCCGGTGCGGTACTGCGCGTGCACACCGTCGCGCCCGACGACGATGATCTCGGCCTGTTGCCCCTTCTCGACGATTCGATCGTCGGCGATCCCATGGACGACTTCGGTCGTGTGCTCGATGCCCGCGCCCCGGGCCCGCTCCGCCAACCGGCGACACACAGCGTCGGCTCGGTTCTTCAGGTAGCTGGCAACGGGTTCGGTGGGAGGCGGCGTGATGCCCAGCCCATCTTCCTGCATGCCATGGGCGATGCGCGCTTCGATGACGGAGATCCCGAGCAGGCGAGCTTTCAGGCGTTTGGTGAGATCCGTACCGAATCGCTCGGCTGCAACCGCGCCCTCAGAACCATCTGTCGCCACCAGGATCGTCGAAGTCATCCTGCTCCCTTCGTCCGCGGTACCCACCTCAACCAGCCCGCCGAGAGTACGGGATCCCCGCGGGAATTGTCAATTCGGACTTCGGCCATGCGACTCACCGGGTGCTCACTTGCGAGGCGTTGGGTCGGCATCACTGAACCGGTTCGCCGCTCAGGGTTCTTCGGCAAGCGATCCGGCAAAATACGCCAGCACATCAGTTTCAGTGACGAGCCCGACGAGCGTTTCGCCCTGTAGAACGGGCAGGCACCCGATCTTGCGATCCGCCAGCAGGCGCGCGGCATGTTCGACGGTTGCATCCGGAGCGATGACCGTCGGCGGCGCCGACATCACGCGGGTGATTTCGACTCCTTGCAGAAAGGCGCGTCGCTGCTCATTGCCAAACTCGGTCAGATTCGACAACGACGCTCGGAGCAGGTCCCGCTGCGACACGACGCCTACCAGCACTCCACGGTGCACTACAGGCATGTGGCGCACCCCGCCTAGCGTCATGATATCCTCAACCGTCGATAGGGTGTCACCTGCACTGATCGTGACGATTTTCTCCTGCATGATGTCACGGACATATGTGCGGCGTTTGGTGCTCATCGAGGGGGGATTTTACTCTATGGCGCAACGGCGAGGGAAAGAAAGAGGACTCGCCGACCCACCGGACGACGAAGATTCTCGCCCGTTCGAGGAAGAAACGGCAGGTCCGATCCCCGAAATGATGCGTCGAGCCCTCACCTTGGGCCTGGCAGGCTTTTTCACTACCGAAGGAGCGGTTCGCAGGGCCTTGGGGGATACGGTCCCGAAGGACTGGACTGATTTTCTGGCCGAAACCAGCGAGCGGACCCGGAGCGAGTTCCTGGAAAGATTGAGCGGCGAGATCGGCCGCGTGCTGGAAGGCGTGGACATTGGCGCCGTCATCAAGGGATTGATGGTAGGTAGAACGCTCGAAGTGAAAGCGGAATTCCGGCTTCTGGACGAACCCGGAGGCTCTGGAAACGGCTCGCCTTCGATCCGATTCTCGGCGACCGGGACAGGCGAAAAAAAATCGGATCCAGCAGCCGACAATCCAGCAGCCGACAATGATGATGATGAAGCCGTGGAAGAAGAGGGGATTTGATGTCTACACCGCAAACAGACCCGCCCGATGCCGACTCGGCACTGGAAGCCCGAACGAGCTCTCTGCTGGGCTGGGCGTTGCTCGCCACCCTGGTGGCGTACACCTATCTGATCCACCAGGGAATCGGACCCGATACCGGCCGGGACCAGACCTGGTACACGCCGACGAGTTTTCTGTTCAGCGCGCCATTCGTCTCGGGACTGTTCGAAACGCTCGGTGAAGCACTGTTCTGGTTCGGTGTCCCCGCGCTCATCCTGGCAGTGGCGACGTTCATCACCAACCGCTCGGCGGTCGCACGCGGGTTGGCGATCTCGTGCGTGCTCGCGGTCCTCAGTTACATCTACTACGGCACCGAAGCCGACCAGGTCTGGACCTTCTTTCACTGGCGCGCTTCTGCCGTGCTGACGCTGATGACCATTGCCATCGGCTTCTCGATCGCTTCGCCATTTCTCGCGCAAAGCTGGTTGCGGCTGGGTTGGCCGCTACGCCTCGCGACCTACCTGCCGTTCTTGCTGCTGATCCTGGCATTCATCCGCAACGCGACCGGGACCGACCAGAGCCTGCAGTTCGCAATATCGCCTTGGCCGGCGATACCGATGTTCGCGATCGGGCTCGGTTCGGTATTCACGTTGGTCCTGTTGGTGGGTACGGCCATCGGTGTCGCCGGAATTGCGGCCGCGCGCCGCAGCTCCGGATCCGCTGCGATCGGTGCGGCCGTTGTCGGTGTCGTACTCGGTATCGTGGTACCCGCGTGCCTCTTGTTGCTCGGCGACTCGATCGGCGTTTTCGCGTTCAGTGTCGGAGTGCCGACTCTGAGCGCGATGGCGATCGCCTGCGTGATCGCCATCGCTCTGGGTACGTTGCGTGCCGGTGGTGCCGACGGCCTGAGTCAACGGGCCGTCCGATTGGCCGTGGGTGCAGCCATGATCGCCATCCCGGTGATTTCCGGCCAGGCTCTTGCCCGATACGACTATCACCAGACACGAGAAGTGCTCGCGCGCGAAGTCACCGACGCACTGGCGGCTTATCTCGAAAAAGAAGACATCTACCCGGACGAACTCGATCAATTGGTCGCCGAGGGATACTTGTCGGAAATCCCGGAACCGGCCATCGGCTTCGGCTTTCTGTATGACGGCAAGTTCCGTTACCGCAGTTTCGGCACGAGCTTCATCCTCGAGTTCCCGGCACCCGGCTGGGTCGAGTGTGCCTACACACCACCGTACCTCGACGAAGACGAGGACGTTGACGACGATGAATTCGGCGTCGGGTCATACGACAATCCGACCGGCAACGACCAGTACGTCGACGCCTACTTCGAAGAGGACGCAGAGAAGATCGCGGCTGAGGAAGCGCAGGACGAAGCAGACGACGCCGCGAACATGGACGACGACGACGAAGAAGGTGACTCGCTCGAAGAGGCGTGGTCCTGCCCGACAGCTCCGCCGAAACTCTGGTAGCTGGGATGCCCGCGAGTTCGATATCGCTGGCCGATCGGATTTACCGTGCCCGTAGAATCAGCACGACATTCGGGCGCATCTATCTGGGGATCCGAGTCAACCGGACGATCGAGCACCGCCTGCGCCCCCGCGACATGGCCGAGCGCTGGTCGAAGTTCAACCGGAAGAGTGCCGAATCCATCTACGAGGCCGCGGTCGAACTGGGCGGCATGATCCTGAAGGGTTGCCAGTTCATCGGGTCGCGTTCTGACGTGCTGCCACCGGAGTACGTCGAGGTATTGTCGCGCCTTCAGGATC
>JAJDAM010000554.1 GCA_029261905.1 Deltaproteobacteria bacterium | reverse complement strand
GTGATGGCCGATCGGATTGCCGCCCTGCGCGAGATCATCCCGGACGAACGCCTGCTGGTTTCTTCCTCTTGCGGTTGCGGTCGTGTTCCCCACGACGACGCGATTCGGATGATGCGCAACCTCGTCGAAGCAGCCCACTCGGTCGCCGCATGAGAACCCGGAGCGACCAAGCTTCCGGCCCGTGGCTTGCGGCCGGGAGGGGGGGCCTCCACGCCAGTTCGGTCTCCCTCCACGGGGATGGCAGCGAAGGCCAGTTTCTCCCTCCGTCGAAGTCAGGACACGCCAGGGTCGCCGGTAAACCCTGGTTGATTCAGGCGCGCCACAGAGCCTATTCTTGAAGCTTGGCGTGGCAACGCGCTGCCGAAGGAACCGCGGTAGAGGGGCAAATGTCGGGAGCCAACGAGAACGTTGACATCAGACTGCGTGCGGTCGTCGAGTCCGCACCTGTCGGACTCCTGGTGGTCGATACGGATGGCCGGATGGTGCTCGTCAATCGACAAGTCGAACAAATGTTCGGCTATTCGAGGGAGGACTTGCTCGGAAAGCCTGTTGAGAAGCTCATTCCCGCTCGATTCGCTGAGAGCCACCCGTCTTTCCGAAGCGACTATCTCTCGCGGCCACGTGTGCGTGAGATGGGGGCGGGGCGGGAACTCTTTGGAGTTCGCAAAGACGGCTCGGAGCTACCTGTGGAGATCGGTCTTACGCCCGTTGCGAGCGCAGAAGGCCTGTTCGTGATTGGCTCCATTGTCGATATCACCGAGCGAAGGAACGCAGAGGTTGATCGACTGCGCCTCGAGGAAGCGTTGCGAGCGGCGCAAAAGGTGGAAACGGTCAGCACCATGGCGCGTAGCGTGGCGCACGAATTCAACAACATCCTCGCTGCGATCATCGGTTGTGCAGAGCTTCTCCAATCAAGTACGACCGAACCTCAGGCGCAGCAAGATCTTGACACCTTGTTGCAGGCCGCCCAACGGGGCGCCGAGATCGTTCAACATGTTCGTTCCGCCTCGCAACGTCACGGCCGTTCCCTGCAGCCAATTCGGCTCGTCGACATCGTCGAAGAGGCTGCACGACTGCTGCGCGTCACCCTTCCCGAGCATGTGGATCTGATCCTTGACGCTTCGGATGACGGCGTGCGAGTCCTCGCCGAGTCCACCTCGATTCAGCAGGTCATCATGAACCTCGTGAACAACGCAGTCGACGCAATGTCCCAAGGGGGCGAGATCCACATCGAGTACGGATATTCGAGTCCGCCGGACGAATCCAGAAACCGACGTGGACAGTCGCAAGAAGGCCGCGAGGTAGTGCTTCGCGTCAGTGATTCGGGCCATGGCATCGAGGACGATCTACTCGATCAGGTCTTCGAACCCTTTTTCACGAGTAGGTCCACCGAGGGAGGCACTGGCCTCGGGCTTGCAATCGTTCACGACATCATGAGCGCCCACAAAGGAAGAGTCCAGCTTGAGAGCCGAGTGGGGCACGGAACGACTGTGAGCTGTTGGTTCCCCATCGACGATGAAATATCGATCGAGGCGCACGAATCCGTTCGCCCAGACCTCCAGGGTGGCTCGGGCCAGCGGCTGTTGCTAGTTGACGACGAGCCTGCCGTGCGTACTACCTGTAGACGGATCCTCGAGAGCCTCGGCTACCGCGTGGAGGTCGTCGCGAGTGGCGAGGAAGGCTTGCAACTGCTCGACAGCGACACAGAGGGATTTGAGCTCGTGCTTACCGACATTTCCATGTCCGGGATGACAGGAATCGATTTCGTTCGCGAGATGCGGTCCGCAGGCTTCGACACGCCGGTGGTAATCGTATCGGGGCACGTGCCAGACATCCCGACGCCAGTGCTCAATGATCTGGGCATCTGCGACGTTGCAGTGAAGCCGGTACGACGCGCGGGATTCGCGCAACTCATCTCCTCGGCGTTTTCTGCCGCCGGCTTGCGAGGCTAGCTCGGGTTGCGCATGAACGTTCGCTGAGAGGCAGAACGTGGCACGTTCCGCGAGATGGATCGCGATCGCCTTCTGCTCGCTGTCGTTCACGATCGTGTCGCTCATTCCGTAGTCGCCAGTGGCTTCTAGCGAGCCGCCAATCGGATTTGACACACTGGGCCCTACCGGCTTGAACCGGAAACGGAAAAGTCCGCTCGAAAGTGGGCCCAAATGGGGTTCACCGTTGGCGATGAGCCCTCAGTTTCCCCAGGGGTAGTTGGCGGGGTACACCCCTTGTCGGCCACTGAACCCCTGTTGGAACTCCTACTCACCGGATACGCCGGTGGGCTTCGCAGTCGCGCTCGTGGCCACCGCGGCCCTGCTGCGTCGCAAAGCCGGCGAGGAGCGGCGGGGATTGATCCGGCCGGATTCGAGCCCGGCGGGAGCAAAGCCGGGGCCGATGTTACGCTCTCCGCAGACCGGCGGCGGGGGTACCATGGCGAAGGGTTACAACTTCTACGCGATCTACTTCGAGGCCACGCGGCTCTGCAACCTGCGCTGCCCCATGTGCATGACGGGCAGCAACGAGGTCTCGCGGGTGCGGGCCAGCCGCGCGCGTGAGCTGGACCTGGACGAGATCCGCGAGCGG
>JAJDAM010000553.1 GCA_029261905.1 Deltaproteobacteria bacterium | reverse complement strand
CAGCCGTCTCCGGTCGACAGCCACGCGTTGCGCGCCACGTTGCCGGACTGCTCGCCGGCCTGGGTCACGCAGCCGCCCACGACCTGCTCGACGAGCGCCGGATCGATGCCGGCTCGCTCGACGACGCCGCGCTGCGCCTTGGCCAGCAGTTGTGTGGCATGGAACCCGGACAGGTCCCCCTTGCCCATCTTGCCTCGGGCAATCGGGGTCCGCAGGGCTTCGACGATGACTGCTTCGCGCATGTGATTTCTCCCGTTTCTGCTCGACGTCCCATCACTGTGGGTGTTGTCGAACCTGTCGATTGTTGTGGGGTGTGATCGGTGGTTGTCGATAGTGAATCGAGCGCTTCAGTCGAGCTTCCCAAGCACCATCGCGCTCGTCGGGACGCCGATTCCAGCGGTCACGAGCACATGATCGTTCTTGGGTGGTTGATTGACCGAGGTGCCGCGGATCAGCCGAACGCCTTCGTTCACACCGTTCATCCCGTGGATGTAGGCTTCGGAGAGCTGACCGCCGTGAGTGTTGGTCGGCAATCGTCCGCCCAGCCCGAGGTTGTCGTTTGCGACGAAATCCTTCGCTTCGCCGGGGCCACACAGGCCGAACGATTCGAGCTGCATCAACACGATCGACGAGAACGCGTCGTAGATGATCGCCGCGTCCAGATCGTCGGGGCCGAGGCCGGACATTTCGTAGACCTGTTTGGCCACCGAGTCCATTTCGGGAATCGCGGCCACGCTCTCGCGGTAGAAACTCGTCATGACTTCCTGGTCGGCACCGGCCGCCTGCCCGATGCCGCGAATGACCGCACCCCCGGCGCGCAAATCGCGCGCTCGTTCCGGCGTCGTGATGATCGCCGCACATGCTCCGTCGGTCTCCTGGCAGCAATCGAACAACCGCAGCGGATCACAGATCATCCGGGCGTTCTGGTGATCGTCGAGCGTGAGCTGCTTGCCGTAGAAAAATGCGTTCGGGTTGTTGACCGCGTGGTTGCGTGTCGAGATCGAGACGTTCGCGAGGTCGGTGCTCTGGGTACCGGTCTCATGCATGTAGCGTTGAGTGAACATCGCCACCCAACTCGCAGGGGTCATCAATCCCCACGGCATGTACCAACTCCAGTGGATCGTGTCGGAGGTGATGATGTCGCCCGATACCCCATCGCTGTAGCGCTGGCCCGAACGACCATTGAGCGACCGATAACAGACGACGTATTTCGCCGAACCCGTCGCGACGGCCATCGCAGCCTGGTGGACGACGCCGATCGCCGCGCCACCGCCGTGCGGCGTACACGAGAAGAACGTCAGGTCGCCGATGCCGACCGATTGTGCGATCGCGACCTCGTCTGTGGAATCGAGCGTGAAGCTCGTCATGCCATCGATGTCGCTCGGCTTGAGGCCGGCATCGACGATGGCCGCGTTGGTGGCTTCGCATGCGAGTTGGAGTTCAGAACGTCCGGAGTTCTTCGAGAATTCGGTCTGGCCGATGCCTACGATGACAGCCTCATTGTTCAATGTCGTCGGCATGTTCATGCCCCCCGCGGCAGCGCGACTCGGACCGTGCCGGTCACATGGTTTCCCCAAGCGTTCTTTCCAGCGACCGCGATCGCGATGACTCCGTCACTGTCATCCTTCTCGGTGATCTCGCCGGACATCGTCATGGTGTCACCCGGCAGGTTGGGTGTGCCGAGCTTGATCGCGATGCCCTTGACGTGCGCGTCGATGCCCGCCCAACTGGTCACATAGCGGCCGACGAGGCCGTTGGTGGTCAGGATGTTCATGAATACGTCGTTCATCCCCTGCGCCTGCGCGGCGGATTTGTCGTGGTGGACCGGCATGTAGTCGCGCGATGCCAATGCCCCACCGACCACCAGGCTCGTGGTGATTTCGATCGGAAGCTCCGGCAGCGAGTCGCCGACGTTGACAGATTCGAATGTAGGTGTGCTCATAGAAACTCCCGAGGGCCGGTTCGGGCCATGTCGCGTCCCAGCGAGGCCAGTTGAGGCATCGCTGAGCCCAGGTTCAGTTCGAGGGACTTGGACCAGAGGAAGTAGCGGTGGATCGGGTAGTCGCGATCGGCGCCCATGCCGCCGTGCAGGTGCTGGACGGCGGTTCCGACCCGAGCCCCCGCTTCGGCGGCAAAGAACTTCGCGATACTCGCATCGCGGCTCGCATCCAACCCGGACGCCAGTTTCCACGCGGCGCGCCAGGTGATCCAGCGAAGCGAAGCGATATCGATGTAGCAATCCGCCGAGCGATGTTGGACGGCCGGAAAGGATCCGATCGGTGCTTTGAACTGATGGCGTTCGGTGACGTAGTGAGTCGTGATCTCGAGCGCCCTTTCGCAGACGCCCAGCTGGCTCGCGCTGATTGCAACGAGCGCGCAATCGCATAACCACGCGAGCTGCGCATCTCCGTCGGCAATCTCGCCTCCCAGCAGTCCTCCTTCGCCGACCTGCGCACCGGACATCGTCAATTCGTAGATCGGCTCGTGGGTCGAGGTCTTGCCGCCGGAGAGTTCCACACCGGGTGCGTTCGGGTCGAGCAGGAAGAGTCCCACTCCCTGATCCGTCACGGCCGGCACGACGATGCGTTCGGCCAGAGGAGCCGCCGCAACGAAGCGTTTGCGCCCATCGAGACGCCAACCCGAGCCATCGCGACGTGCGCGGGTCGCCGGCATGCGAATGTCGCCGGAGTCCGCGTCGACCAACGCGGCCGAAAGCAGCATGTCACCGGTCGCGACTGCGGGCAGGAATTGTTTCTTCTGTGCAGCGGTGCCGAAACGAGCGATCGGGAGCGCACCGAGCACCAGCGTGGGGAGTGCCGGTACCGGCGCCACGGCTCGTCCGACTTCCTGGAGCAACAAGCACAATTCGACGATCCCAAAGCCCATACCCGACAGCTCTTCGGGGACGCCGAGGCCCAACAGGTTCGCATCGGCGAGCCTCGACCACAGCGCGGTGTTGTAGGCGTCCGGTCCCTGCTCGGTCTGTTTCAGAAGCTCCGGCGTGACCTCCGCTTCGAGGATTTCGCGGGCAAGGTCGCGCAGCGCGATTTGTTCTTCGCTGAAGTTGAAGTCCATGTCGGCTACTCGCCCGCCACGGGGTGGAAGATCGGCAGCTTGAAATCGCCCTCGGTGGTTTCGATCGAGCACTCCACCTTCATGCCGATCCGGACGTCGTGGGGGCTGATGCCTTCCACGTTGGAGACGATCCGGGTGCCCTCTTCGAGGTCGATCAGAGCGACTGCGAGCGGATAGTCGTAACCGGGGATCGGCGGGTGGTGCATCACCGTATAGCTGTGCACGGTCCCGCGTCCCGTGGATTCGATGCTGCCCCACTGGATCGACTGGCATTCGGAACACATGGGTCGCGGCGGGTGGCGCAGCGTTCCGCAGTCGTCGCACTTCTGAATCAACAATTGGTCGTTGTCGACGCCTTCCCACCACCAGGCGTTGTCGTGGGCCAACGGCGGGCGCATGCGGGTCGGCTTGCCCGACATCGGTCCGCTGCCTTCGCCGTCGGCGGCGGGCTGCGCGGGTTGGTTGGGCTTGAACTTGAGTACCCGAAACGTCATCCAGCCCACCGGCTCGCCCTTTTGGTCCGAGTAGAGGGTCCGCGTCACGACGAAGTAGCCGATGCCGAGCGCGGTCGCCTTTTCTTCCGAGATCGACTCGATCGTCGTACGCGCCGTCAAACGATCACCGGGGCGCACGTACCGGTCGTAGCCCTGCTCGCAATCGGTCGCGACTACCGACGGGTAGCCGTTGTCACCGAAGAATTTGTGTAGTTCGCGCTGCTTGTCGTCGAGCGAGTCGAGGTCATATGCGACCACGATGCCCGGCATCGTCCAGGCCTGCATCATCGCCGGGGGTGCGACGATCCCGCCGTGGGTCGAACTCTTACCGACCTCGGGTTCGGTGTAGATCGGGTTCGTGTCGCCCATCGCCTGACACCAGTGACGGATCATGGCTTCGTTGACGTCATCGTCGGCGACTTCAGGCGGCCCGATCTCCAGGCCGACGAACTCTTGCAGCTTCGCCTCGAATGCGGCTTTCGCCTCTGCTTGTTGGTTCATCTCGCCCTCGTTTGCGTCGTGTCGCTGTGTTGTTGTTGAGAGTGCTGAGGTTGTTTGGGTTCGTACGCTGGATGCGCTCGCTGGTTTCGTGCGGGAACCGTGTGGCGTCAGCGCCTGGCGCGCGGCAATCCCAGCCCCGCCATCGCGATGAT
>JAJDAM010000552.1 GCA_029261905.1 Deltaproteobacteria bacterium | reverse complement strand
ATGGTGAACTCGACGGTGAGCGGGAACCACACGCCCGGGTCCGCGGGAGGGATTCAATTCCTCCAAGCTACTGGCACGCTGCGCAACGTGACGATCACGGAGAACTTGAGCGATAGTGACGAGGATCAGATCGGAACGGGGGGAGGAATCGAGATCATCCAAGCTTCCGACGTCCGCATTGTGAACTCGATTCTGGCGGGCAACCTGCGAGGCGCCCTTCCCAATGATTGCGTTGGCGCACTGAACGGTCTGGTGTCGGAAGGGTACAACCTGATCGGCTCCTGCTCGGTCGCCGCCCAAACGGGCGACCTCGTCGGAGAGGATCCGTTGCTCGGACCGCTGGTCCCGTCCGGAGCATTCGGAAGCACGCACGCTCTGCTCGAGGGGAGCCCGGCGATCGACGCCGCCGATCCGGCGGCATGCACTGACGAAGACGACGTGCTCCTGCTGGAAGATCAGGCCGGCGACGCCCGGCACCAGGACGGGAACGGGGATGGGTCGGCGATCTGCGACATGGGCGCGATCGAGTTCTTGCCCGAGCCAGCGCTCCTTGCGTGTCGCCTGGCTGCGCTCCTTTCGTTGCCGCTTATGAGGCGATTGAAATCCAAGGCTCGCCCCCAGCCAGCGCCCTCAGCTGCGAGGTAGGTCTCCATCAGTGCCAAACTAACAGCGATCGGGAAGGGGCATGCTTCGTCCCGATCGCTCGTTGGGCTCAGCGCCAGTAGCGGTTGCTCAGCTACCCGGCGCCGATCAGAGCAAATGCCACGCAACCCTGCTTAGCGATCTCGAAAGGCTCGACACGCAGGTCGTCGCGTTACCATGGGTCGAGTTCGAACGACGGCTCGGGAGACCGCGACCATGCAGCAGGCTTGCTCGACCTCGACCCTACTGCTGCTTGTGACACTGCTTGCGCTTATGGGTTGCAACTGGGGTTACGGCGCACCCGTCGATCGCGCACGCGTTGGAAGCGCGGTTCTACACGATGATGGAGAGCGTTGCGTGTTTTCGTTTCACGACGTGGTGTATCGCCCCGCCGAAGGCTTGCGCGCGTTCCCCGATGGCGGCATCCCACACTACGAGATCGATCGTCACAAAATCGCGGTCGTGAACGTAACCTCTGGCGACGTTTCAGTACTCGTCGACGAAAAGAACCGCGACTGGCTCGACGGACACGGCGGATTCCACATCGCCGGGCTTCGGGGCAATTGGGCGCTGGTGGGTCAAGGAGGGCAACGCGAGGATTACGCGCCAGATCACATCTGGTGGCGGCTCGACCTCACTTCGGGCGAACTCGTCGAACTCGCCCTCGCGGAAGAATTCGCGAAAGAAGACCGTGAGGTTGGGCGTGTGGAACTCGTCGATGATGAGTTCACACTGATCGTCTTCACCAAGAAAGGAGTGCGGCCGCAGGAGGTCTGGTCGCGAAGCAAGGGCCAGATGCGTCGCCATCTCGCGACGACCGATCACTACTACGGCGCCATCAACGGCGAGATCTGGTCGTACGACGTTCCCTCGAGAGCCGGCGTGCGAACCAACTACAAGACCGGAACGACCCTGCTCGACCGCCGCGCAAACTTCTCGATCCCACGCAAAGAAAAGCTTCGAGCGTGCAGCCCGCGAATCAATACCCGCCAGCTCATCTTTCAAGAAAAAGTCGGCGACCGCTGGGTCGAGCGGCCGCTTGCAATCGACCACGAGGTTCGAAGTTAGACCTCGCTTCGGGTTTGCACCCGAGACGCAACCTGACCTGAGCTCGTAGCGGCGGTTGCCGCGAGGCGCGAACCCGCGGAGCTAGCGACCGTCCTCGAGCGTGCCTTGCTGGCGCATCACTTCGTTGAAGATCTCGGCTACCTCGGAGAAACGGTCGTCATCGCGAAAGGTCAGCTCGGAAACCGGACCGCCGTCGATGATCGCTTGCATATGCCCTTTCAAGCGAGAGATCGGGCCAACGATACGGTGGAGCATAAACATGCTAGCCAGCATCAGGAAGATCGCTCCAGCGAGCACGGCGATGCCCGTTGCCAGCATGATCCGGTTCGAATCGGCAATCAGCATCTCCGCCACGGCCGGATCGACCGCTCCAGCGATGCCGAGCTTGAACCACCACAGGATTCCACCGAAAGACAACGTCGCCACCACGACGGCTACAACCAACCCGCGCACATACCATCCAAAGTTGGCGTCCGGAACGAAGTATCGTGTTCGCGAGACCCTACGGTCATCAATCATGACTAGACTCCTTGATCGGGTCGATTCGTGGGCGCGCGTTCGCGAGCGCCGATGCGTTGGCAGCATCGGCAGGCCCTCGCCTCGACGAAACGCGGACACGAGCGTCGCCGCCTGGTCTAGAGCACTTGACCCAATTCGACATGCACCACAGATCGGCACATCGTCGAGAAAATCTGAATCTGTATCCGTTCGTATTCGTCGACTGACGCTGTTGCCTCTTGGAATCGACATTCGTTCATACGTGTAACATTGCAGTGTCGTTATCGGGGAATCGAATCTCCGCGATCGCTGCACAGATCCGAGCCCAGCTCAGCGTGATGACGACGGTGAGTCCAGCGACGAGATCCCCGATATTCCCTGGGCATCGAGCGCGGGTCCACCCTTCCACTCGATCCTGACCCGCTGCCAGTGGAATCGGATTCTCCCGCCAGCTTCGGAGGCCGGTCTTCAAATTGGCCTAACTCCTCGTAGCTGTGGAGAAATCTATCGAACCGCGGACCCGATCGTTCGCGACCACCATTGCGACAGAAAGTGACGAAGTCTGACCGCGGCGATTGTTCACCCTAGACTGTGATGTGACGTTGTTGGTCCGATGGTCTTGTCGAACAGCGCGGGCGGAGAGCGCGAAAACCACGGGGAGCGCAACGGCGACTGGCGATCGGGCAAGCGGAGAAGCGGATGGTGCGTATTCGGGTCGTCGGTCAAACTGGATGGATGTGCCAATGATGAAGAGTTCCCCGGCCACCGCACAGAACAACAGCCCCGCAGCAGCATCCGAGCACGTTCCCTGGAGCCGCGCGGCCGTGGGGCGCTTCGCGTGGACGGTCGTCTCGGCGTTCGTCGTCGAGAGCGTCGTCTTTGGTCTGGCCGTTCTGCCGGCCGCGCTCTTCTGGCAGTGGCACTTCACGTGGGCGATCGACGCGGTGTGGCTGCGCATCGTGCTGCTCGCAATGTCGTTTCTTCCTGCGTACCTGCTCTTCGCCGTGATACTGATGGCGCTCTCCGCGCTGGCGATGCGCGCGCTCGGCTGGCGGACGCCGCCGAATGCGGAGCTGCGCATCTCGGATCTCAGTTGGGAGCTCGCGAACTGGGCGCGCTACAGCGTCTCGAGCCACATCGTGCGCATGTTCGCGGGGTCGGTCTTTCGCAACACACCCGTGTGGATCTGGTACATGCGGCTGAACGGCGCGCGCATCGGCCGGCGCTGCTGGGTGAACAGCCTCGACGTGGTGGAGCACTGCCTGCTCGAATTCGGTGACGGCGTGGTCGT
>JAJDAM010000551.1 GCA_029261905.1 Deltaproteobacteria bacterium | reverse complement strand
GGGGAACGCATCTCCAGCGGTGACCCTCGCGGGAATCAAGAACAAGCCGCAGTACCAGAGTCTCGAAATGCGACGCTTCATCACCAAGCACGGCATCGAGGGGTTTACGATGAACCCGCATTTTCCCGTCAACACGCTTCGGTTGATGCGGGGCGCGATCGTCGCCGAACGCGCGGGCTATCTCGATCGATACACCGACGAGATCTTCCGTCACATGTGGGTCGAGCCGAAGAAGTTGGACGACGTCGACGTACTGAAGGCCGCGCTCGACGAATCCGGGCTGCCTGCCGACGAGATTCTGCAGGGGATCGAGGATCCCGCCATCAAGCAGCAGTTGATCGCCAACACCGATGATGCGGTCGCGAGAGGTGTCTTCGGGATCCCATCGTTTTTCGTGGGCGACGAGCATTTCTTCGGAAAAGACCGGCTGCGCGAGGTCGAAGAAGAAATCATCGCCCAGAGCTGACGACTCGAACGTCAGGCGCAGTCGGGGGCTGCGATCACGATCTCGGCCGGCAGGTCAACTCGCGGCCGCAATCAGAAGTGCGATCGTGTCGGCATCGACGTCTGATTCCGCCAGCACCGCCTCGGTGTCCGCACCGAGGGCGGGCGCTGGAGCGTTGCCCGGCATCGGGTGGTCCGACATGGTCAAAGGCGGCGCGACGGTCCGAAACTGCCCGACGGTCGGGTGATCGACGGTGGGGAACACGTTGCGCGCGGCTGCTGTCGGATCTTGTGCCGCTTCTGCGTATTCGAGCACCGGCGCCCAGATCAGGCGGTGCGCATCGAGTCGTTTGCCCCATTCGGCGAGTGTTCGTTCGGCGAAGATCGCGTCCAGCATTGCGGTCAATTCAGCGGAGCCGTGGTAGCGCCCGAAGCCGTCGGCATAACGCTCGTCCTTTTCGAGATCGGGCTGGCCCAGCGCCTTGGTAAACGGCGCCCAGTACCGATCGGATTCGATCATCACGAGAAACAGCCAGCGGCCGTCTTTGCACTGGTATTGGTTCCAGAGCGGGTTGCGGGGTTTGGACCGATCGTGACGAGGTGCGGTGTGCCCCGTGGCGGCCGCCCAGCTGACATCATTGCCGGCGACGTAGTAACCGATGTTCTGCAACGCGACATCGATGATCTGGCCGCGCCCTTCTGAATCGCGCGTCCTCAATGCGGCGACGATCCCCAGTGCGAGCGCGAGCCCCGCTGTATGGTCACCGATGCCCGGTCGCTGAAAAGCGGGCGGAGTCCCTTCGTCGTGAAGCCGATCCATCAAACCCGAGCGCGCCCAGTACGCGGTGTAGTCGAACGCGGGCGTGTCCGCCTCCGGGCCGTCTGCTCCATACCCCGAAAGCCTGGCGATGATCAGTTCGGGGCGCTCGCTGAGAAGCCGTTCCGGGTCGAGACCGTAGCGGGCGAGGCGGCCGGGGAGCATGTTGGTGAGCAACACGTCGGCTCGATCCACGACCTTGCGGAGTGCGGCCTGCGCCTCGGGCAGTGCGAGATCCAATGCGATGGATCGCTTGCCGTGGTTCGACATCTGAAACGGTGCGCTGAGCGGAAAGTCATGGTCGACGCCCATCATGCGAGCGTTGCTGTGGCGGTAGATCTCGCCCCACGGGACTTCGACTTTGATCACCTCCGCTCCCATATCGACGAGCAATGCTCCACCCGAGGGCGCTGCGACAAAGCTCGCGAGCTCGACGACTCGTATTCCGGCCAGGGGGCTGGTCATCTCGGTGTCCTCTATCGAAAATGAGAGCGCGCATGATACATCGCGCCAGTGCACAGCCCAGCGCCCAGGCGATCAATCGAACGGAGCGATTGTCCTCGATGCCGTTCATCCGACGCGTGTGACCGGTTTCGGAACGAGCGTCAGGACTTTCCGGTTTTTGGTGACTCCTTGGCATAGAGCCCGCCGAGTTCGGGCTTCAGGTGGAACCCGTCCCAGCGCGGCGTGCCGTCGTGATACCCCAGCGGAACCATGTGGCCCTTGTACACGGAGGTCGCGCCGTCGACTTTCATCACCTCGCCGCTCACGTAGGTCGCGGCCGGGGAGAGCAGGAAAACCACGGCGCTGGAAACCTCGCTCTCTGTTCCCAGGCGCGCCGGAGGAGTCGTTCGTGCCTCGTCGAGCGTCTTGCGCTGTATTTCCTCCGGGTACTTTCCGAGCCCGCTGGTCAGGATCGGCCCCGGCGCCACCGCATTGACGCGCACGCCCTCGCGCGCCCACTCTGCGGCGAGTGTGACCGTCATGTTCATCACACCCGCTCGCGCAGCACCCGTGTGTACCATGCCAGGAGCGCCCATCCAGACGTCGGCAACCATGTTCACGATGGCACCCCGTCCCTGTGCGCGGAATGCCTGTCGGTAGGCGGCTTGCGAGACCCACCAGGTGCCATTGAGGTTCGTGTCGACGACGGCGAGCCAGCCCTTCGGTTTCAGGTCGCCGGCCGCGATCGGAAACTGCCCTCCTGCGTTGTTCACGACTCCGTCGAGCCGACCGTGCCGCTGCACGATCTCGGCGATGGCAGCGTCCACAGCCTCCTGGTCTCGGATGTTCAGCACGATGGTTTCGACGCTTCCGCCGCATTCGGTGATTTCGCCGACCACCGATTCGAGCGGCGCCTCGCGGCGTCCGGCGATGATGACGGTTGCACCCAGAGAGGCGAGTTCGTGGGCGATACAACGCCCGATGCCCGAGCCGCCACCGGTC
>JAJDAM010000550.1 GCA_029261905.1 Deltaproteobacteria bacterium | reverse complement strand
AGCAACGTCGAGGCCACCGACAAGCCGGATGACTACGTCCGATACGACGTGGATGGCGACGCCGCCGCGCAGAAGGCGTTCGAGTTGCGCCCGGAACTGTCGATCGCGCAAGACCAGATCGAGCGCCAGGAACTGGAGTTGAAGTTCGCGAAAAACCAGCGGCTCCCGCAGCTCGACATCATCGGCGGGTATGGTAACTCGGGGCTCGCAGGCGATGGCAACGCGAACGGCTGTCGGTTTCTGAGCCCCGTCGATCCGGACGGTGCGGGGCCTGCGTTGAGCCCCGCAGCAGCGTGTGCCGTGGGACCTTTCCCCAGTCGCGACTACGGACAGTCACTCGACGACTTCCTCGAGCACGATGCCAACGACCAGATCTCGGTCCGGGCCATGTTCTCGATTCCGATTCCCAACACCGCACCGCGAGCGCGCGTGAGCCAATCCGAGTTGCGTTTGCGCCAGTTGCGCACGGAAAAACGCCGCCTCGAACAGAAGATCATTCTGGAGATCCGAACGGCGATCCGCGACATCGAGTCCTCCCAGGAGGGGATCGAAGCCGCGCGACGTGCCACGGCGGCATCGACCGAGCAGTTGCGGGCCGAGCGGGTACGTCTCGAATACGGCGAGTCCACGCCGTTCGATGTGCTGCAGCGCGAAGAGGAGTTGGTCGTTTCTCAGAGCCGCCAAATCGGTGCTTTCCAGCTCTATCTGACGTCCGTAACCGCACTCAATCGCGCTCAGGGCACAATCCTGCAAAACCGCAACATCGCGATCGATGCGGTACTGCCGTTGCGGTAAGCTGGCGCGCCTGACACGGCCTGACACGGCTGACACGGCTGATACGGAGAGAAACGTGGCGTTGTTTAGTGGAAAGAAGAATGAGGCTGAGACGGCGGATTCGCCGATCGAATCGCAGCCCAGGCCGAGCCAGGCCGAAATCCCGAGCGATTCTCGTGGAGCGCAACAGGAGGATGTGACCGTGGCGAACATCGGTAAATCGATCGCAATCAAAGGCGACCTGACCGGCAACGAGGACATGGTGATCGAGGGCAGTGTCGAGGGAAGCATCGACCTTCCGAACAATCAGCTCACCATCGGTGCCAACGGCGTCATCAAGGCCGAAATCCACGCGAAGTCCGTGATCGTCATCGGCCACGTGGTCGGAAACATCAACGGAATCGAGCGTGTCGAAATCCAGGGAACCGGACGGGTCGAAGGAAACGTCGGCGCACCCAAGTTCGTGGTCGCCGAGGGTGCCCAGCTCGACGGCTCGATTCAAATGACGGGTGCCGCCGCCGACTCCAGTGGCTCGAACAACCCCAGCAAGCCCAGCAAACCGCTGTCCGCACCGGCTACCGAGGCCGAGTCGTCAACCGACCCCGTCCGAAAGGCCGGCTGACCGCGGCGGACAAGCAACAGACGACAGGCTCGACCCACCCCACCGCTGACGACTTTCCTCTCGGCTCCCGATTGCCGCGGTCGGTCGCGTTGAACCGAAGAGCGCCGGTGCGCTAGACCCGCCTCTTGCCCTTCCCCGTACGCTTCTTCTTCTGCGAGCCGCTCTTTTTTCCTGTGGGCTTCGGACTGCGCGCGGGTGCGTCGCGGCGAACCGTGAAGGCCGCATCGGGATTGGCTGCGACCGCCGTCGACGATGCAACGTGCGGAGTCCCGAATTGGTTCTCCAAGAACAGCAGAGTCGGAGAAGCGATGAAGATCGACGAGTACGTGCCGACGACGATTCCGATCGTCATCGCAATCGCGAAGGGTCGAATCACCTCCCCGCCGAGCGCCCACAAGGAAATCACCGCCACCAGGGTCGTGCCGGATGTCAGAATCGTACGCGCGAGGGTCTGATTGACGCTCTGGTTCAACACGTCTGCCAGATCGACCGTGGTTCGGATCGCCATGTTCTCGCGGATCCGATCGTAGATGATGATCGTGTCATTGAGGCTGTAGCCGATGATCGCGAGCAGCGCGGCCAGCACGCGCAGATCGAACTCGAGGCCCAGGATCACGAAGATCCCGGCTGTGATACTGATGTCGTGGATCAACGCGATGATCGCCCCCGGCGCAAAGCGCGCGCTGAAGCGAAACGCGATGTAGACGAGGATCAACAGCGTCGCGACACCCAACGAGCGCAACGCCGAACCGCGCAATTCGGCGCCGACCCGCGGGCCGACGAACTCGACCCGCTGCACGGTGAGCGCTCCGATCGAGTTTCCCAACGCGTACGTCAGCTTGTCGATCGTCTCGCCCTTCTCGCCCTCGTCGCCACCGCCGCCGCCGGCCTGCGCCGCCTCTTCCAGGGCGATGACTTGCTCGGGTGTCAGTTTGCAGCCGTCTCCGGCATTTCCGGAAATCGCGTCCGGGCGGAATCGAATCAGGAACTCCTCCGCATCGGTCTCGCCGTATCGAACGACGCTCGAGTCGGTGATTCCGCACTCGCCGATCACCATCCGGATGGCACTCTCCTGGATGGCCGCTCCCGGCTCGAACAGCACCTGCATTTCGGTGCCGCCCTGGAAGTCGATGCCCAACTTGACGCCATTGACCGCGACGGCCACCAGGCTGGCAACCAGCAGCGCGATGGACAAGCCCGCGGTGATCGCTCGCTTGCCAATGAAGTCGTAAGTTGTACCCGCGGGTACGAGCTCGAAAGGCACCGTGAAACTCCTAGGATTGGATGGGGGCTCGCTGCCCCCCCCCTTATCTGTAAATCAAGTGACTGTAAATCAAGAGACCGTAAATCAAGAGACCGTGAATCAAGAGACTGAAGATCAAGAACCGGAAAGGCCGCGATCAGATCGACAGACTCTCGAGGTGGCGATTCCCTGGATAGATTTCGAACAGCAGCCGCGATACCACCAGAGCGGCAAACACGCTGGTTACGATTCCGATCGAGAGCGTCACTGCGAAACCCTTGATGGGGCCGGTCCCGTAGTTGAACAGAATGATCGCGGTGCCCAGAGTCGTGATGTTGGCATCCATGATCGGCAGAAAAGCTTTGCTGAAGCCCGTACTGATCGCCGCGCGAGGCGTCTTGCTCCCGCGCAGTTCCTCGCGAATGCGTTCGAACACGATCACGTTGGCGTCGACCGCCATACCGACCGTCAACACGATGCCGGCCAGTCCCGGCAGTGTCAGCGTCGCCTCGAACATCGACATCACGCCGAGCAACATCAACAGGTTCGCCGCCAACGACACGCCTGCGTAGACACCGGCCAGCCTGTAGTAAACCGCGACGAAGATCACGACGAGCACCAAACCGACGATCATCGCATTCTGTCCGCTGCGAATCGAATCCGCACCGAGCGCGGGACCGACGGTACGTTCCTCCTCGATCACGACCGGTACCGAAAGCGACCCGGCGCGCAGAATGACCGACAGGTCGGAGGCCTCGGCCATCGTGTAGCGACCGGTGATCTGGCCGCGCGCGCCGATTCGCCCGCGGATATTCGGCGCGCTGTACACCTGATTGTCCAGGATGATCGCGAGCGGATTGCCGATGTTCTCGCTGGTGAGGTCAGCAAAGAGTTGGCCGCCCTGCGGGTTGAACGTGAAGTTGACGAGCGGGCGCTGCTGGTTGTCGAAACCGACGCGGGCGTCCGTCAGGTAGTCGCCAGTGATATCGGCGTCCTCACTCACCAGATAAGCGGAGAGGACCCGATTCGTCTCCCGGTCCCGCTCGTATGCGATCTCGGTGCCTTCGGGAAGTGCCCCTTCCGCATAGCGAGCCACCAGCAGCTCTTTGGTGGCCGCCGTATCCTGGACGATCTTGAACTCCAGGAAGCCTGTCACCTTCAGCATGTCCCGCGCTCGGGTTCGATCAACGGATCCACCCGGGATCTGGACCAGTACCCGATCCTCCCCTTGACGCGTCACGACCGAGTCGGGAATGCCCTTCAACGGATCTTCGATGCGCCGCCGCAACACTTCGAGAACCTGTGACATGCCGCGTTCGCGCACTTCCTGCGTTCGCTCGTCCGACAGCCGGAAGGTCAGCAGATCGACACCCTGCCCCACCTCGACCGCCTGCGCCGAATCGGTGACCCATTTCCGCACCGCAGTGCGCGCGGCGGCCGTAAAAGTTTCGACCTGGAGCGTGCCCTCGACGACATCCACGCTGCCGAGCACGACTTCGTCTTCTGCCAGATCCGACTCCAGGATCCCTTTCAGGAAGCCGAGCTCGTGCTCTTCGGCGATTTCCAGCTTGACGCCAATCACCCAGTGGAAGCCGCCCTTCAAGTCCAGTCCCAGGCGCAGCGACTCATCAGGGATCAGTGCGCTGTCGAAGCGCGCTTGTTCACTCGCAAAGTTGGCCACAGCGTAGTAGCCGAACAGAAGAATCGTCAGTGAGACTCCAATGATACGCCCGCGCAGATTCACGACCCGCCACCCTTCTTCCCGCCATTCTTGGTTTCTTTCTTGGCCGGGTCGACATGTTCGATCCGGCCGCGAGCCACCTTGACTCTCAGGTGATCGCCCTTGATCGAACCGATCTCGATCGTCAGAACGTCGTCAGCGACGCCCGTCACCTTCCCGTGTAGACCACCCGCGGTAATGACGTTGTCGCCCTTTTCGATCGCCTGGATCATCGCATCGGTTTCTTTTTGTTTCTTCTGTTGCGGCCGAATCAACAAGAAATAGAAGATGACGAAAATCGCTGCCATCGGGACGAGCATCGAGAATCCGCCGGGCTGGGACTGCGCTTGGAGCCACATCAGTCCGCTCACTTTCGCGCCCCCCGGACCACAGACGACCCCGGGTAGAACGCGGCCAGAATTTCGCGGTACCCCACTCCACGCTGCGCCATCGCCTCAGCGCCCCATTGACTCATTCCCACGCCGTGACCGTGTCCAGAACCGACGAAGACCAAGTCTCCTCGGCCCCGATCGTTCTCACCCGGCCGAATTTCGAACATCGTGCTGCGAATCACCGATTCTCCAAGCGCCACGCGAAGTGCGCGCGCTTCCATTACCTGACTCGTTGTGTGTCCGTCGTCCTCGCCCCTGAGTTCGACGCGAATGGCTCGCCCACTCGGCGATCGTTCTACGACACGGGCATCTTGCAGGGCTCCAACCCGGATCCCCGCCCGGGCGAGAGCGCGCCCCAGTTTCGTCCGTGAGATGGTCGCCCGCCAGTAGGTATCGGGCGAATCCTGCTCATCTTCTACTTCTACACTCACCAGGTACGGGACCGGATTCCCCCAAACCTCTTCTGCGGCCGCTGTGCGCCCACCCGAAGCGGAATGATAGACCGCGAGAATCGGCTCGTTTCCATCCAGATGGGAATGTGTGAGATATTCGCCGCGCGTGTCGGCCACTGCGGCACGGATCAAGGCGGTCTCGGCGGCGATTCCGCCGTAAACCTGGCTCCCGGTCCCCGAGCCCAGGTCGAAACGGGCCGTCACGGGCTGCTCGCGAGCCCGCTCGCGCCGATACAACGCATACGTTCGTGTGACTACGGCTTGCGCCTTCAAAGTCTCGTGGTGCCAACCTGGATAGATCTCGCGCCCAACGGTCCCGGCCACATAGTCCTCGAGGCCGAGCTCGTTGACGACCTCCAGGCCACCGGCTGCGCGGTGCACGACGAGGTCGCCACGAACGCGCAATGCGCCCGCAGAGACGACGCCTCGGGACGGCAGGCGCCAGCTCGAACCCACGGGTCGGTCGTTCACCCACAATCGACCGCCCTGTGCCTTCAGGTGTGCGAGTTTGGGAGCCCCTCCACTGAGCGTGACTTCTCCGGCCTCGCGCAGGAGCACACGGATCGTCGGGTCGGGCGTCCATGCGCCTGCGCACGCACTGGTGGACGAAGTCAGCGAGCCCACCGCCCCGATTGCCAGCAGCACGGCTGGCCGGGTCCAGTGACGGCTCGCCTTGCGCCCGGTCCGGCGACGCCGGCCCGACTCGCCCGCAGGCGGAATTCGGGCGCACCTCTCCTGCTGTGTTCCCCCCATCGATCCTGGATATCGCACGGACCCGGGTCGCGGTCAAGCGCGACCGCCGACTCTCGAGCCTATTTGAAGTCGCGGGCGATCGCTTCTGCGCGGTCGGTCTCTTCCCACGGGAAGCCGATTCCCTCGCGACCGAAGTGCCCGTGATAGGAGGTCGGCCGATAGATCGGGCGGCGCAGATTCAACCCATCGTCGATGCCCTTGGGCGTCAGGTCAAAGTGCTTTCGAACCAGATTCTCGAGCTTCGCATGATCGGATTCGCCGGTACCGAACGTTTCGACTCGAATCGATACCGGCTCTGCGACGCCGATCGCGTACGCGAGTTGCACCTCGCATCGGCGCGCGACGCCAGCGGCGACGAGATTCTTGGCCACCCAACGCGCCGCATAGGCCGCGCTGCGATCGACCTTGGAGGGATCCTTGCCCGAGAACGCACCACCGCCGTGGCGGCCCATTCCACCGTAGGTGTCGACGATGATCTTGCGTCCGGTCAAGCCGGCGTCGCCCATCGGTCCCCCGACGACGAAACGCCCGGTCGGGTTCACGTGGTAGATGGTGTCCTTGAGCAACTCTGACGGCAGCACCGGTTCGATGACCTTCGTGATCATGTCCTTGCGAATCTGGTCGTAGGACACTTCGGGTGCGTGCTGCGTCGACAGCACCACCGCGGTGATTCGGGCCGGTTTTTCGCCGTCGTATTCGATCGTGACCTGGGACTTCGCGTCGGGACGCAGGTAGTCGATTTCGCCCGACTCGAGGTGTCCGCGGTGGCTCTCCATCAACCGGTGGGCCAACCGAATCGGCGCCGGCATCAGTTCCGGCGTCTCATCGCACGCGAAGCCGAACATCATGCCCTGGTCGCCCGCGCCCTGTTCCTTGTGCAGCCCATCGCCCTCCGTCACACCCTGCGCGATGTCTGCAGACTGTCGGCCCAATGCGATCGTCACCGCGCAGGTGTTGGCGTCGAATCCCATGTCCGAACTCGTGTATCCGATGTCGGACACCACCTGGCGAATCAGCGGAGTAATTTGCACATTGGAGTTCGTGGTCACCTCGCCCGCCACCATCACCAGCCCGGTGGTGGTCAGCGTCTCGCATGCCACGCGGGACTTCGGATCGTCGGCCAGCATCGCATCGAGGATCGCGTCAGAGATCTGATCGCACATCTTGTCGGGATGGCCCATCGAAACGGATTCAGAAGTAAAAAGGGCGCCTCTCGCCATGTGGTTCTCCTCGAAAATCGCTGTTGGGGTGCGCACTCTAGAGGAGCGGCATTTTGGATTCAATCCGTCGTCGTATTCTGGACTGGGGCCCGTCCGTCTGGGGCCAGCCGCGATCGCCGGGCTGCGCCGGCGTTCGCGTCGGCGTTCGGCGCGCCGCTCGACCGGCGTTGGCTCAGCGGGCGCTGGGAGGAGCCGATGATTCGCGCTCCAACACGGCGCCCAATGCCGTCACCGCCTCGAGTGCGTCAGATCCTGTCGCCCGAACCCGCAGATGGGTGCCTGCCGCGGCGGCCAGCGACAACAACGACAACACACTGCGCCCATCGACCCATTCGTCGCCGCGGCTGACCGAAATCTCACTCTCGAAGGTACCCGCGAGCGCTACGAACTCCCCAGCCGGACGCGCGTGAAGGCCCAGCTCGTTTCGGATCGTGAACGACTGCTCGACCGGATCGCTCAAGAGTCCCCTTTGGGCAGGATCTCGCTCGCGACCGATATGTTCCGCTGGCCGTACTTCTTGATGAAACGCGCCAGGTCCTCGAGGGATTTGTCTTGGGTGAGCGTCGCCAACTTGATCAGCATCGGAAGGTTCAGACCCGTAACGACCTCGACGGAATGCTCCTCGATGAACGACAGGCTGATATTGGACGGCGTCCCGCCAAACATGTCGGTCAGCACCAATACACCTGCGCCGCGATCCGCCGCCTTCAAAGCCTTCGAGATGAGGCCGCGCATCTCATCGACGGATTGCTTGGGATCGATCGCCACAGCCAGAAAATCTGGGACATCGGGCAGGATCAGTTTCAATGCTCGGAGAAACTCCTCGCCCAGGCCGTAGTGTGTCACCAGAACTACGCCGATCTTCATCCCCATCACCCCGCTTCCGACTGTTCGCAGCCGGTCCGAATTGCTCGTGGCCTGCCCGGACCGTCTCCGGCCCTCCCAAACGCTACCAGGCGCTCGAAAGCCTCTCTTCGGCCCTCTCCACCCCTGGCTTTCGCATCCAATGGCTATCTGCGGCCAACGTCGCGATGATCGATGTTGACTTCCCGCCCCGACGCGCGCAGCGCGCCGGCCAATGCCTCAGACACGGCGACCGACCGGTGGCGCCCACCCGTACAACCGACGCCGATCGTCACATACGCCTTGCCCTCCTCATCATAGAGGGGAAGCAGGAATTCGCACATATCTCTCAACCGCTCGAACAACGCACGCCCCTGCGCGTTGTCGAGCACATAGCCCGCTACTTCGGGATCCTCACCCGTTCGCTCACGCAAACTCTCCTCGAAGTAGGGGTTCGCGAGGAAGCGAACGTCGAATAGCAATTCGGCCGCAGGCGGCGTGCCGTACCGGAACCCGAAGGAGATGAAGTTCGCGATGGTTGCGCGCGTTTCTCCCGATACGTGCTGAATGATCGCCGCCTTCAGCTGGTGGACGTTCAATCGAGACGTATCGACGCGGGTGTCCGCCAACGCGGCAACGTCGACCAGCAGGTTTCGCTCCTTCGCGATGCCTTCCGTCACCGTGCCCGCCGGCGCCAGCGGATGGACGCGTCGAGTTTCGCGATATCGATTGATCAGGGTCTCGTCCGTGCATTCGAGAAACACCACGTCCACCGAAGCCCCCGACTCACGCAACTCGGTGATGACCTTGGGAACTTCTCGAAGAAAGGGCGCCTCGCGCGTGTCGATCGCCAGCGCGATCGTCTCGATGGGCGGCGTCGCCTGGGTGCACAAGTGCAGAAACTGCTCGATCAACTGAACCGGGAGATTGTCGACGCAGTAGAAACTGAGATCTTCCAGCGCCGCCATCGCCGTGCTCTTGCCACTGCCCGAAAGGCCGCTGACGAATACGATATGGGTGCCCGCGTAGTTCACTCGCCGCCTCCCCGACTCATCTCGGCGCGCAGCCGAGCGTCCAACGCGGCTGCGGCATTGCGGCCTGCGAGCCGTTGCGTGTGCTCTCTCGCCACCACTTCGACGATGGTAGCCATGCTACCGCCCGGACGTGCCGGAAGCGTCAACTCGGGCCGCTGCACGCCGCCGATCTCCCCCATCGGCCAATCGATACCAACGCGCTCGTAGGCGGCTCCCTCACGCCAGCGCTCCAGCCGACAGTTCAACTCGACTGCTACCTCGAGCAGCACCGAATTCTCTCCGAACAACGCGGGAACACTGAAGATCCCGACGCCGCGAATCTCCATGTGGTGGCGGATTCGCTCGGGCGATCTGCCGATCACTTTGCCGTCTTCGGTCGTCGACAACTCGATGACGTCGTCAGCGACGATTCGATGGCCCCGCGTCACCAATTCGAGTGCACACTCGCTCTTTCCGACACCACTCACACCGAGCAACGCCGTGCCCACTCCGTAGACTTCGACGAGCGCTCCGTGAACAGAAGTCGTCACCGTCGTGCCCTCGGTTGTCGCGTTCCCGATTCCGCGGATTCCGCCGTTGCCCGTTGGTCGTTCCCGGACGACAAGCCGCGATTAGAGTTTCGTGTCCTCTTCGGCGATCGCGGCGATGATTTCATCCACCCCTTCTGCAGCCGTCAGCTGCTGGCGAAAAGCCGCATCGCGAAAGAAGCGTGAAATGCGCGCGAGGGCCTTCAGATACTGGCCACCCGAATGCTCTGGAACGACGAGCAGAAAGAAGTGATGCGTGGATTGGCCGTCAATCGATTCGAAATCGACGCCTTCGGAACTGCGTGCAAATGTCGCGACGAGCCGATCCAGCCCGGGCATCTTCCCGTGTGGGATCGCGACCCCCTCGCCGATTCCGGTGCTCTGCAGAGCCTCGCGTTCGAGCAGCACCTCGAGGAGCCGGGCAGCCTCGATCTGGGGCTCGACCTTGGACAGAGCGCTAGCCATTTCGG
>JAJDAM010000549.1 GCA_029261905.1 Deltaproteobacteria bacterium | reverse complement strand
CGGTCGTGAGCGCGGCGGGCGCAGCTTCCGCAAGCTGATGCTCGACCAGGACACCGGCGGCGCGATCCGCACCGCGGGCCGCGCGGACCTCTATCTCGGCACCGGCGACCTGGCCGAGCAGCGCGCCGGCGAGACCGTCCTCGAGGGCCAGATGTACTACCTGTTCCTCAAGCAGACGAACTCCCGCGCGCGCGCCAGGAGCTGAGCCCGACGCGGCCTACTCGGTCGGCCCGCAGGCGATCGGATCGATTCCGCTCCGGGTCGTGTTCGATAGCGATGTGGTGGAAGAATCCGGGCGCACGCGAGAGGACCGGATCGATGCGGCGAGCGGCCGTAGCCCGGCTGACGTCTTGAGCGACATCTATTCGGGTCGGAGTGATCTCGGAGCCGACGCGCTGATCGAGTTGATCTTTCAGGGAGCCCGCAGAGAGTTCCTGGGCCAACTCGACCAGGCGAACGAAGACCTCGCGATTCTCAGCGGCCTCGAAGCGCGGCTGCTCGGTTCGAGCGTTGCAGTCACGACGGGGCTCTCGGTCGGCTACGTGCTGTGGCTGACGCGGGGCGGGCTGCTGATCGCAAGCCTGCTCACGTCATTGCCGGCTTGGCGACTGATCGATCCGGTCCCGATCCTCGCGCATCTCGGCCCAGATGACGGCGAAGATGAAAGCGAATCGCTCGACTCGCTCGTGCAAGCTGGTGCGGATGCCGATGAGTCAGACGACGACGACCCCTCCGACGCGACGCAAAACGCCGAGAATCGAGAATCCGCTTGAGTTTCCTGAACGCAAAGGCGCACATCGCGCTGGGTCAGACCTTCCTGCTCGTCACGCTGCTGCTGGTTGCGGTGGCGTTGGATCTCGTCCCCGATCGGCAGCGTGCGGTTCGCGAAGGGCGTGCAGCTCTCGCAGAGGCGATGGCGGTGAGTGGATCGGTGCTCGTCACCCAGGCTGAGCTGCGTCGCCTCGAAATGACACTCGAAATCGTAGTCGAGCGAAACGCAGACTTGCTGTCTGCGGGTGTTCGGCGCTCGGATGGGCACGCGCTGGTAAGCGTCGCGGACCACGAAACCGCCTGGACCCACGATGGAGACACGTATTCGACGGCGGCACAGATCGTGGTTCCGATCTGGAGTGCAGGGTACCGCTGGGGGCAAGTGGAACTCCGCTTCGAGCCGCTTTCAGCCGGCGGTACTCTGGGCTGGATCCACGATCCCCGGGTTCGACTCGTAGCCTTCGTCGCGTTGATCGCCTTCGTTCTCTTTTACATCTACCTGCACAAGATGCTCCAGCATCTGGATCCTTCTCAGGCGGTGCCCCCCCACGTGCGCTCGGCACTCGACACGCTCGCAGAAGGTCTGCTCGTCGTGGACATGAAGGAGCGGATCGTGCTGGCGAACCGTGCGGTGGCAGGCATCGTCGGGCACAGCGCGGATGAACTGACGGGCCGCAAGATCTTGCAGCTGCCGTGGGTGAACGCCGACGGCACGCCGTTTGACCCGGACGACTTCCCGTGGCGCTCCACCATGAGCGATGGCGAAGCGCGCATGAACGACATCGTGTTGTTGCAAGACAGCGACGACGACGTACGGACCTTCATCGTCAACTGTGCTCCGGTTCTCGGCAGTGGAGGCAAGCCAGGCGGCGTACTCATCAGTCTGGACGACGTCACGCAGCTCGAAGAGCACAAGGTCGAGCTCTCGCTTGCCAAGGAGGAAGCCGAGGCTGCGAATCAGGCGAAGAGCGAGTTCCTCGCGAACATGAGCCACGAAATTCGGACACCGATGAACGCAATTCTCGGTTTCACCGAGGTCTTGAAGCGGGGCTTCGTCAACGATGAGAAGGACCGCCAGAAGTACCTCGAGACGATCCGGTCCAGCGGCGAGCATCTGCTGCAACTCATCAACGATGTTCTCGACCTGTCGAAGATCGAGTCGGGGCACGTCGACCTGGAGGAGATCCGCTTCCCGGCCCACGGGGTCGTGAGCGAGGTAATCTCGGTTTTGTCAGTCAAGGCGCGCGAGAAGAACATCGGACTCGACTTCGAGGTAGAGGGCGAGATTCCCGAGACGATCCTCTCGGATCCGACGCGGCTGCGACAGATCGCGACCAACCTCGTGTCCAACGCAATCAAGTTCACCGAGCAAGGGGGTGTTCGCGTGATTGCCCGTCTCCGTCGAGATGGCGACGAGCCACGCTTCGAACTGTCGGTGCGGGACAGCGGGATCGGCCTTCCCGAATCCGCCTACGAATCGATCTTCGACGAATTCGTGCAGGCCGACAACTCCGTCACGCGCAGGTTCGGCGGGACTGGCCTCGGCCTCCCGATCAGCCGCCGCTTCGCGCGGCTGATGGGCGGCGACATCGTGGTGAACAGCAGCCCCGGCCAGGGAAGCACCTTTACGACAACCATCGATCCCGGCCCGCTCGACGGCGTCCCGATGATCGGCGCGCATGATGCTATGCGATCGCAATCCCGTGTCGGAATGGATGACAAGGGTCGCTGGCGATTTCCGCCGCGACGTGTGCTGGTCGTGGACGACGGCGAAGAAAACTGTGAACTCCTCCAGGTTGTGCTGGGCGATGTCGGGCTGACGGTCGATTGCGCCGCAAACGGACAGATCGGAGTCGAGAAGGCGACCGCGCAGCCCTACGACATCGTGCTGATGGACATGCAGATGCCCGTCATGGACGGCTACACGGCGGCCCGAAAGCTTCGCGAGCAGGGCTACGAAGCGCCGATCATTGCGCTCACCGCCGACGCGATGAAGGGTTTCGAAAAGAGGTGTCTGGCTGCTGGCTGCACCGCATACCTGACCAAGCCCGTGGACCTCGACCGACTCGTCGAGTATTTGGCCGAGCGACTGGGTGGGGTGCGTGTTCACGGCGAAGCCGTGCCGTGCCCCGTTCCTTCGCCTGCTGGTGGTACCGGACAGGGGGCAGAAATCGTCGAGCGTTCCTTGCTGGACTCGGCTTCTGCGCCGGCCGATGCCTCATCTTTCGGCGTGCCGGTGACGTCTCGCCTCGCCTCGAATCCCAAGTTCCGACCCACGGTAGAAAAGTTCGTCTCGACGCTGACACAGAAACTCGAGCAGATGCAGGTGTGTGTCGATGGGGGTGACCTCACCGAACTTGCCGCGCTGGCGCACTGGCTGAAAGGCGCGGCCGGCATGGTGGGTTTCGATGCCTTCGGCGATCCGGCAAGTCAGCTCGAGGCTCTCGCCAAGGAAGGCAAGTCGAACGAAGTGAGCCTGGTACTCGAGGAAGTCCACGCGTTGGCGGACCGAATCGACCTGGGTGTCGTCTAGATGGGCATCAATTTCCGAACGCCCCTGCATCGATCATCCCGCTCGGCGATCGGAAGAAGAGCAGACGTGGGAGGCGGAGAGTCATGACGGATCGAAATCGCCGCGGAAATGACAGCGAGTTGAACGATGGGTCAGCACGCAACGTGCATGAAATCGTGAGCCCAACGGATGAACTTGCGCCCATCTCGAACAGCGAGGTTTCGTCCCAACCGATCCAGGCGAAGAACCCATTCGCCTCGTCGGCGATCATGATCGTCGACGACGAACCCACCACGATCGAAGTGCTCACGATGTTCCTTCAAGGCGAAGGTTACGAGCGCTTCATCACGACCTCGGATCCCCGCGAAGCGATGGAGTGGCTCGAGTGCGAACGGCCCGACGTGCTGCTGCTCGATCTGATGATGCCCCACATCGATGGGCTCGAGATCCTGGAACGCATCCGGCACCACGAACACGTCAGTCACATTCCCGTATTGATCCTGACCTCTTCTACGGACGCCGAGACCAAACACCGGGCTCTGGAACTCGGCGCCACGGATTTCCTCGGGAAGCCCGTCGACCCGAGTGAACTCGCTCTCCGCCTGCGCAATACGCTGGCCGCCAAGGCCTACCAGGATCGTCTCGCTTTCTACGACGCCCTGACTGGTTTGCCGAACCGCAGGTTCTTCATGGACCAACTGGGTCGGACATTGCTGCGCGCGCAAGTACAGTCGACCGAATGCGCGTTGTTGCACATCGATCTCGACCGCTTCCAGCAGATCAATGACGCGATCGGACACAGTGTCGGAGATGCGCTGCTACGCGGCGTAGCGGAGCGGCTCGAACTCTCGATGCGCCCCACCGACTACCTCGGCATTCCCGGTGTTAGCGACGAAAAGGAGCCTCTCTCGCGCGTCGGTGGTGACGAATTTTCACTGTTGCTGCCCGGCGATGGCGCTCTGGATGCCGCAACCTCCGTGGCGCGTCGGATCCTCGCGAGTCTGTCGGAGCCCTTCCATCTGGCGGGTCGCGACGTCTTCGTGACGGCGAGCATCGGCATCGCGCTCTTCCCGGGGGATGCGCAGAATCTCAACGCACTGCTCGCAAACGCCGACGTAGCGATGAGTTACGCGAAGAAGCGTGGTCGCAACACCTATCAGTTCTATGACCACTCGCTCGATGAGGCGAGCGCAGATCGATTGAGCCTCGAAACCGAACTTCGAGGCGCCGTGGAGCGAAAAGAACTCAGGCTTCATTATCAGCCCAAGGTCGACATCCGTACCGGTCGAATCATGGGTTGCGAGGCGCTGATGCGCTGGGATCATGGAGAGCTCGGAATGATTCCACCCGATCAGTTCATTCCCATTGCCGAAGACGCAGATCTCATCGGTGAGATGGGTGAGTGGGCACTGCGTGCGGCCTGCCAGGAAAACAAGCGCTGGCAGGATGCAGGGCTTCCGCCCATTTCGGTCGCGGTCAATGTCTCTGCGCGTCAGTTTCTGAGTGACAACTTCGTCGGCACCGTGCGCAGCGCTCTCGACGACAGTGGTCTGGAGCCGCGGTACCTGACGATCGAGATGACCGAAAGCCTGATCATCGAAAACCCGGCAGAGACCTCGCGCATGCTCGAAGCAATCCAGCGAATGGGTGCGAAGGTCTCGATCGATGACTTTGGCACCGGCTACTCGTCGCTCGCTTCGCTCAAGCGCTTCCCGATCGACGAGCTCAAGATCGATCGCTCGTTCATGCAGGGTGTTCCGGACGACCAGGACTCCGCCGCCATCGTGACCGCGATCATCGCCTTCGCCCGCGTACTCGGTCTGTTTCTCGTAGCCGAAGGGGTCGAGACCGAAGAGCAGCGCGCCTTCCTCGCCGAAAACGGCTGCGAATGCTTCCAGGGCTACCTGTTCAGTCGTCCGATTCCCGGAGACGAGTTGCTCAAACTCATCGCTGCTTCTCGGTGATCCGACTCCGTTAGTTCTCTTGTTCCCCGCTGGCCTTGCGCTTGGCGAGGCGGGTGCGCACGAAGTCCACATGGAGGCGTAGATCGTAGAGTTCTTGACCGTAGGACGGGGGCGTCGGAACCTTCGAGACCTCGTCCTCGATGCGTTCGACCTCGCGCAGCGCGGATTCGAGGCCCTCGCCGCCGCCGCGCTCGATCGTCTCGGGATCGATTTCGCGCAGCTCCTTGTACCAGCGATAGATCCGCGACCGAACTCGCCAGCGGTACACAGGAGGGAAGGCCCGAAACAGCGGAAACAGTACCGCGACGAGCGGGATCAGCATCACCTTCAGCCGGTCGACGAGCGTGGCCAACCAGAAGGGCAGGTATCGCTGAAGAAGCGGCGGGCCGTTCTTGTAGTAGCGCGTTGCTTCGGGGCGGACCGTGAGGTCGGAGAAACGCGATGTGGGAAAATCGCCGGATTCCGAGAAGACGTCGGGCCGACTGTGGATGCGGGTAGCGGCCAACAGCAACAGATCGACGACAGCCGGATGGATGTTCTCGCCCACCACGAGATTCGCTGCCGGGGCGATCAATGAAACGTCGGCGCTCGGGATGTCGGCCGCGAAGTCGATTACTCCACGCGGAAGCGTGAGGCGCGTCAGATAGTGGAAAATGCGCACGTAGCCGTCGCCCCTCTCGACAGAAAGAAGTACGAGGGAAGGGTCTACCAGAAGCGTGCGCACGATCGGCGAGTCTGCCGAGGCAACAAAGAACGCTGCGTCGAGTTCCCCCGCGCGGAGTGCATTCGCCGCTTCGGTGCTGGAGAGTGCCGACGGCACATCCGTCAAGCCGTTCGCGCGAAGCAACTGCAGAGCGATCGCCCGCGTGCCACTGCCCTCTGCGCCCGCGTTCACGCGACGTCCGGAAAGGTCCGACAGCAGTGCGGCTGCACCGTCGCTGCGCTGAAAAATCCACAAGGGCTCGAAGTAGAGGCTACCCAGCGATGCCAGGGCTGCGTCGCGCTCGAGATCGGCCACACCCCCCTGCACGAAGGCAACGTCGACCTCTCCGTTTCGCAGAAGTTCGAGATTTTCGACCGAGCCCGCTGTGTACCGAACCTCTACGTCGATTTCGTACTCGGCGAGCGCCTCGCGATAGCGTTCTCCAAAGCCAGCGTACGCACCGCCGGGTTCTCCGCTGGCAAGCACGATCTCGGCTGGGGGTGCGGGCTCGACGAATCGAAATGCCACCCAGAAGCCCGCGATCACCAACAGCAGCATCGGAAGACCGAGCTTCAAGGAATCGATGAGGGCGGTCACGATCGATCGATCGTCGGCGCGAGATGGCTGGCAAGAAACGCTTGCGTGAACTGGAATTCTTTCGGTGGGACCGCGGAATGAAGGCCGGGATTGGCGTGAAGAACCTTGTCGTTCGTCGCGAGTGCACCGAACAGATCGCCGACCGACTCGCGATCGACGAGTTCATCGTCCCACTGCTGCAGGAAGAGAACCGGGCACGTGACGTCGGCGGCGTCCTTGCGTAGACGGTTTCCGTTGACGAATGCGGTGCCCATCAACCCCAAGACCGCGGCGTCGATCCGTGGTTCGGCCGCCACCAACGGAAGCCCGAACATCGTTCCCATCGACAGACCCCAGTAGCCGACGCGACCGGGTCCGAGTTCCGGAAGTTGGTGAAGCGCGTCGAGGGTGGCCTTCCAATCCTCGACCATGGAATCGGTCACGCCTTCACCAAGGAAGCGACGCCTGCGCTCGGCGAGCGGCTCGGCGTCTGCTCCTTCGGGTTTTCTGTCTCCGTGGGCCGGCCCGTCGATCGATGCCGCAGCAATTCCGTTGTGTCGAACGAAACGGCGAGCAAGCGAAACCAGATGGGATTCTCGCTTGTGCCCGCTGCCACCGTGGCCCATCAGTACGAGCGATGTCGGCATGCCGGTGTGCTCGGGCGTCCAGAGCACACCCGGAACCGTTCGCTCGTTACACGTGACGGTGAAGTCACGCTCTTGCACTCCCTTGTGGGTCGCGCTGCGGCCCCATTCCATCGCGTCCTCCCAAACCGATCGGCTTCGCCGATTGTTGTGGAGTCTAGCCGGAGCGACGTTGCGAAACGATCGGCTCTGGCTGGGAGCGGTGGGACTGGAAGCGGGCGGGTGGGAAGAGGGCGTCGGAATCCGAGAACCTCTCAGGCACTTTGCTGCTGAGATTCGACGACCTGGAAGAGCTACGCGAGCTAGCGGCTGGCGTCGCCTCGGCGACGAATCGCCAGCCCTACCGTTCCGGCGCCGATGCCGAACAGCAACGCAGAAGCGGGCTCGGGAACCGGGTTTCCGTAAGTTTGCGTCACACTGAAGATCTGCGGGTCGCCCACGAAGGAAATCGAAATGTCTTTGTCCGCGGTCAGCCAGCTGACGGGAGCGAAGTCGCTGGAAGCAGAAGGCCGAGACAGGCTCACCGTTTCGAAGACCGTCAGGTTCGGCCCTGCGCTGTACACCTCGACCACATTGGCCACCCCGCCTCCGGCAACAGCATCGAAGCTGAGTCCGGCACTCGTGATCGCGGCCCCACTCGAATGAACTTCGTACACGACGTTCAGGTCGAGGTTCGGAAGTGCACCGTCGAGCATGATGATCGTGAATCCGTGATCGATCGGGACGAATTGATAGACCGATTCGTCCGCATCGCTCAGCACGAAATTCTTGAACTCGAGCGAGCCGTCGAGCGAAGAGAAGTCGGCGAGTGCTTGCGCGGTCCCTACTGCACCCAAAGTGAGCAGCGTGGACAGAGTCGCGAGAAGGTAGGTTCGCTTGAGCATTCGCTTGATCATAGGAGCCTCAGAAAAATCCAGCAGGAAAGGTAGCCTCGAAGGGAAACTCATCAACTCAGTGAAATCGCGTTAGGCGTCGAGTACGCGACCGCATCGCTCCGACACCCATCAGACCGAACCCGAGCAGCGCCGCGGTGCCGGGCTCCGGCACCGGCACCGTCGGAAAGTGTTGGTCAATCACCGAGATTGACGCGAAGATGCCGCCTGCACTCACCACGTCGATGTCGTTCTCGACGCGCAAGCTGAAATAGTTGTCGGCGAAGTTCGTGAAATCGATTTGGCTCTCATCGGTGATGTCTGCCACCCCGCCTCCGATCGAGAAGACCTCTACTTCGTTGCCGGTCATCTCGACGCCGCTGGGTACGCTGAAGAACGCCGCCTTGACGATCGCACTGGCGCCCTGGCCGAGCGCTACACCGTTGAAGAACAACCCGGCTGCAGTGATCTGGCCGACGTTCGCCGTGACGGTGTAGCCGAGTGAGAGCCTGCCCGAGTCAGCGCCACCGACGAGGATCGAGCCGACCAACCGAAAACCGTCTGCAGAAAGGTTCTCGTCGACCACGATTTCGTAATCCGAGAAATCCGGACTGAGCGTCGTCTCGGTCAAAACGTCGAAGGAGAAATCGCTGAAATGAAGCGTCCCATCCGGGGAGTGGAAGGACGCGCCGTCGACGAGCTGCTGCATGTTGAACAGCGCCGCATTCGAAGTCGCGGCGAACCCCGCAGTGGCGGTCAATACGACCGCCCATATCAGGGCATTTCGGCAGTAGATCATCAGCTTCCCCGCTCCTCACAACAGCCCAGTGCTCGATCGCGCCCAATCCGGGCCGGGGCACGGATGGAGCGCTGTGTGCTGGAAAGGAGTGGTCGGCGAAGTCAGAAAATCGCGAGAAAATTCCAATCGGGGCGAAATTGTGTCTCTCGCCGCACCCCGCGGGGGCTTCGACGCGCTTCTGGGCATGATTCGCGGCTGACGTGGGAGAGTTGGGGGTTGGCGCAATGAGTGTGCGCAGATCCTGAGAGATCAGGTTTCAGCCGAACGAGCGGTGGCTCGGAGGTCTGTCGTCAGCCGTACTTCTGCTGGTGGTGGGAATCCATGTCGGGCGTGCCCTGTCCATCGGGGACAGGAGCCTGCAGGCTCACGAGGCGGCCATCCGGGTCGAAGACGAGAGCTTCGACGACACCCCAATGCTGGGGCTCGAAGGGCCTGGCGTATTCGGCAGCTCGATCGGGTGAGAATCGAGTGGAGTCGGCCACGCCGAGCACTGGATAGGAGAGCAGGGTGTGGCTCGGATCGCCTCGTTCGGCGATGAAGACAAAGGGAGGACCGGACGGGTGCTGCCACTGGCCGGAACCGTGATCGGTCTCGAATTGGCTGACGAACCCCAGCGAGCGCCAGAAAGCCGCGGTAGCGCCGTAGTTTCGCGTTTCGATATAGAAGCCAGCGAATCCTTCCGTCGACATGACTACTCCTTTCCCGTCTCTTCCGTCTCGGTTGCGGAGGGGGCGTTCGAGTCGAGGTACGCGACCAGTGCCTTTGTGACGATGGCCGAGAGCGATTGTTCGGTGTCGACCGCGTGGTGTTTGACCTGCCGGATCAAACCCGGAGGTAGATAAATGTTGAACTGCCTGACCGGCGGGTCGTTGGATTTCACAAGGACGAAACCTAGCTTGCTAGTAAATTAGCGTCAAGGCGATCTGGGAGACCCCGGTCGAAGCTCTAGAGCAAGCGCGACTCACACGGAAGAGATTGCTCCATTGCGAGCAACCTGCGCTTGAGATCGGCACCTCCGCCATAGCCTCCGAGTGAGCCGTCGGCGGCGATCACTCTGTGACACGGCACGATGAGAGCGACCGGGTTCGCACCGTTCGCCATCCCCACTGCCCTGACGGCTTTGGGACGGCCCACCGAACGGGCGACATCTGCGTAGCTGCAACTGTCGCCATACGGAATCTCGAGCAATCTCGACCAGACGTCTTTTTGAAACGGAGTTCCGCGCAGATCGAGCGGCACATCGAACTTCGTTCGACCCGACTCCAGATACTCGAGAATCTGATCGATTGCGAGTTGATTGCGTCCAATCTCCGCATCGCAGTCCGCATCCGGTGCGTGCCGTTGCAACCATGCGCCGAGGCCGCGTCCACTCGCGTGGGGCAGCTCGAGATACGCCAATCCTTGTTCGGTGGATGCGACGCGGAGTTTTCCGATCGGCGAACTCAATTCAGAAATATGGACCGTCTCCATCGCGATCCACAATAACAGGTCACTACAACAGGTCATGGCGAAACTTCTGAAAATTTCGCGGAGAGTCACGATGAAGAGTCGCGTACTGGTTCGTTGCGAGCCGCACCACTGCGCAGCCTACGGAAGATTCAATCTCTTCATCATCTTCTGCAGTGACTGCCGCGGGATCCCGAGTTTCTCGGCCGCGCGAGTCTTGCTTCCCGTCGACTCGATCGCTTCGAGGATCATCTGCTCCTTCAGCGCGTCGACGGCCTCGTTGAGCCCCATGCCTGCGACCGACGGATCGAGAGCTGAATCCGATCGATTGAACGTCGATGCCGAAGAGCCGGCGGCCGAAGCCCTCCCGCTACCGTCGCCCTGCCGAACGCGCGTTTCGCGAATGTACTCCGACAGCATCTCTTCGCTGATCGTTTCGACTCCACCGGCCAGCGCCAGCGTCCGTTCGATTTCGTTTTCGAGTTCGCGGACGTTGCCCGGCCAGCCGTATCGCACCAGACAATCCATCGCCGCGTTCGTGAAGCCTTTGACCTCGCGGTTCATCTTCCGATTCACCTGATCGAGGAAATGGTGCGCGAGTGCCGGGACGTCGACGGCTCGCTCTCGCAGCGGTGGCATCGCGATCTCGACCACGCGCAGGCGGTAGTAGAGGTCCTCTCGAAAGCGACCTTCCTCGACCTCTTTGCGCAGGTCGCGATTGGTCGCCGCGATGATTCGAACGTCGACATTCTTCGTGTCCGACGATCCGAGTGGGCGAATTTCACCATCCTGCAAGACACGCAACAAGCGAACCTGCATTCCGGGATGAGTCTCTCCGACCTCGTCGAGGAAGATGGTCCCACCGTGTGCAACCTCGAACATGCCCTTCTTGTCCGCGTGAGCACCGGTGAAAGCGCCGCGGCGATGACCGAAGAGTTCGCTTTCGAGCAATGTGTCCGGCAGCGCGGCACAGTTCTGTGCGACGAATCGCGCATCCTTGCGATCGCCGGTGTAGTGGAGGGCGCGGGCGACGAGATCCTTGCCCGTGCCGGTCTCTCCATTGATGAGCACCGTCGCATCGGTCTGCGCGACCTTCTCCATCATGTCGAACATTTCCTGCATCACCGGACTCGATCCGATGATCTGGTCGAACGAATAGCGGCGCTCGACCTCACGACGGAGATACAGGTTCTCTGCACGCAACTTCGCGTTTGCCTTCTCGAGAGCGTCGGCGAGTTCGTAGGTCTCGAGAGCACGCTTGACGGTGAGCCGGATCTCGTCGGGCTCCCACGGTTTTGCGATGTAGCGGTAGATCCTGCCTTCGTTCACCGCGCGGGTCAGCGACCCGATATCGGCGTAGCCGGTCAGCAGGATGCGGATCGCGCGCGGTTCGATTTCGATCGATCGTTCGAGGAACTCGACACCCGAGATCTCGGGCAAGACCTGGTCCGAAATGATCAGCGCGATTTCTTCGCGCTCGAGGATTTCGAGCCCTCGGAGGCCGCTTTCCGCGGTGAATACGCGGTAGTCACCACCGAGTGTCATTTCGATCGATTCGAGAATCGCCGGCTCGTCGTCGACGACGAGGATCCCGTACGGAACCAATTCGCGACGAGCGGCTTGGATGGCCTCGTCTGCTGTCTCTGGATTCCCGCTCAAGAGGCTCGTCCCAAATCTGCTTGCTCAAGCGCTCGTCGAGCCCGCCTGCGGAAAACCCGCAGAGTGCGAGCACGTCGAGTGAGAGTAACAACAAATCCCGACGAGCAATCCGCGGCGCTGGAGCGCGCGCAAGAGGAACTGAAGGCGAGGGAGGTACGTCTGCGCGCACTGCTCTCGGGCATGTTGGACGCCCTCGTCTCGATCGATTCGAAGGGCACGATTCAGGACGCCAGCGATTCCTGTCTCGACATCTTCGGCTACCAGCCGAGCGAGCTCGTCGGCCGGAACGTGAAGATTCTGATGCCCGAGCCGCATCAGTCTCAACACGACGAGTACCTGGCCCGCTACCGCAAGACCGGTGAGACCTG
>JAJDAM010000548.1 GCA_029261905.1 Deltaproteobacteria bacterium | reverse complement strand
GCGCGCGAGGCGGGCATCAAACCGATCATCGGCTGCGAGATGTACATCGCCACCGGATCGAGATTCCAAAAAGAGAAACGCGCCCACGATTCGAGCGGCTACGACGCCATCAATCACCTGATCCTGTTGGCGATGAATGCGCAGGGGTACCGAAACCTCGTGTACCTGGCCTCGAAGGCCTATCTCGATGGGTTCTACTACAAGCCGCGCATCGACATGGATCTGCTTCGCGACCACAGTGAGGGGTTGATCGCGACTTCGGGTTGCCTTTCGTCGATGGTGTCGCGCGCGATCACCGGTGGGCGCACGACGGAGGCCTGGCAACTCGTCGAGGACTTCTCGGGCATCTTCAAAGATCGCTACTACCTCGAGATGCAGCGGCACGGGATCGGCGACCAGGATGTCGTGAATGCCGAACTCGTGAAAATGTCACAGGACATGAATCTCCCGTTGCTCGCCACCAACGATTGCCACTATCTCGGCCACGCCGATCACGACCACCACGACGCGCTTCTGTGTATTGGAACTGCAACCAATCTCGACGATCCGAATCGCTTCAAATTCGACGGGCAGGGCTTCTTCCTGAAATCGGGTGACGAGATGGCCGCGGTGTTTGCCGACCATCCCTCTGCGATCGCCAACACGTTGGAGTTGGCGGAGCGCTGCGACGTCGAACTCGCAGTCGATACCGGCGAGTACCACCTGCCGGATTTCCAGGTTCCCGCCGGAATGACCAAGGAGGGTGTGCTGGAGCAGGCCGCCTGGTCCGGGCTTCGAAAACGATTGGGGTTGGAGCCCGACGAGCCGCTCAGCGGGAAGTACGCCGAGTACGAAGCGCGCATGAAGACCGAACTCGGCGTGATCGAGCCGATGGGTTTTGCGGGCTACTTCCTGATCGTCGCGGACTTCATCGATTTCGCGCGACGCGAAGACATTCCAGTGGGGCCCGGGCGCGGCTCGGCGGCCGGGAGCCTGGTCGCGTACAGCATGGGCATCACCGGTGTCGACCCGATCGAGTACGACATCATCTTCGAACGCTTCCTCAATCCCGAGCGAATCTCGATGCCGGACGTCGACGTCGATTTCTGCATGCGCGGACGTGACCGGGTGATCCAGTACGTCGCCGAGAAGTACAACGGGGAAGGCGACGACGAGCGCCGGGTCGCGCAGATCATCACGTTCGGAAAACTCCAGGCACGCGCGGCGATTCGGGACGTAGGGCGTGTGTTGGGCATGGCCTATGGCGATGTGGACCGCATCTCGAAACTCGTCCCCGACACGCTCGGGATCAGCCTCGACGAGGCGATCGAACAGAGCGCCGAGATCCGAACCCGTGCGCAGGCCGACGGGCAGGTCGCTCAGTTGCTCGAAACCGCCCGTGGGCTCGAGGGGTTGACCCGGCACGCATCGACCCATGCCGCCGGCGTGGTCGTGGCCGACCGTCCGTTGATCGAGCTGGTGCCGCTGTACCGCGATCCGAAATCCGGCGACGTCGTGACCCAGTACGACATGACGGGTGTCGAACGGCTCGGCCTGATCAAGTTCGATTTTCTCGGTCTGAAGACGCTCACAACGATCGCCGATGCCGAGCGTCGAATCCGTGCGGACGGGCAGCCCGATTTTCGGGTCGAGAATGCCCCTCTCGATGACCCGGCGACTTACGAGATGCTCGCGAACGGTGACACCGAAGCCGTGTTCCAGGTCGAGTCGGCCGGGATGACGGATTTGGTCGTCAAGCTTCGTCCGCAGTCGTTCAAAGAGGTCATCCCGCTGGTCGCGTTGTATCGCCCGGGTCCTCTCGGTTCCGGCATGGTCGACGATTACGTCAACCGCAAAAACGGCGTCACGCCGGTCGAATATCTGCTGCCCGAGCTCGAAGAGCTGACGGCAGAAACGCTGGGCGTGATCGTGTACCAGGACCAGGTACTGCAGATCGCCAACCGGCTGGCCGGCTACAGCCTCGGCGAAGCCGACCTGCTGCGCCGCGCGATGGGCAAGAAGAAAGTAAAGGAGATGGAGAAGCAGCGCGTCAAGTTCGTTGCCGGAGCGGTCGAGCGAAACATCGACGAGAAGAAGGCCGATGAAGTCTTCGGCCTGATGGCCGAGTTCGCCGGGTACGGTTTCGCAAAGTCGCATTCGACCGCATACGCACTGATCACTTACCAGACCGCCTACCTGAAGGCGAACTACCCGCGCGAATACCTCGCCGCGGTGATGACGACAGAATCGGGCAACCACGAGAAGCTGTCGCGCTACATCACTCACATTCGCAGCCGCGGTATCGAACTGCTGCCGCCGGACGTCAATGAATCCTCTCGGGACTTCACCGTCGTGCCGACCGGAATCCGCTTCGGCTTTTCGGGCATCAAGAACGTTGGCGAGGGCGCGATCGATTCGATGCTGGCCGCGCGAGCCAAAGGCGGCGCTCCGTTCGACAGCTTGTCGAGTTTTTGTGAAAGGGTCGAAGGTCGCAAGGTCAACCGCCGCGTGGTGGAGAGCCTGATCAAATGTGGAGCGTTCGATTCGCTCCACGACAACCGGGCATCGGTCTGGGCGGGGCTCGATGCGGCTCTCGAATCCGGCGCGGCGACGCAGCGTGATCGCGAGATCGGGCAGGGGAGCCTGTTCGGCGGTCCGTCCGGAGATGCGCTGCCGGCCCCGGTGCTGCCGGAGACCCCGGAATGGACCGATCGCCAGCGCCTCGAATACGAGAAGCAGGTGATCGGCTTCTACGTGTCGGGGCATCCGCTTTCCGCGGTCGCCGACCAGTTGTCACGCTTCGTCGATGTGGTCTCCAACGATACGGAGAAGTTCGATGGTCGCGAAGTCTGGGTAGGAGGCTTGTTGTCTTCGATGCGCGAAACCCGGACGCGACGCGGTGCGCTGATGGCGTTCGCCGAGTTGGAAGACCTCGAGGGGAGCTTCGAACTGGTCGTGTTCAGCGAGCCGCACGCGCAGTACGGCAGCCTGATGAAGAGCGCCATCGAGGGAACCGAAGAGACCGGCCCGGTTCCGCTGTTGGTCTGCGGGACGCTCGAATCGGGTGACACACCGAAGATTCTCGTTCGACAGATCCTGGCTCTCGATCGCGCCGATGAGCGGTTGTCGAAACAACTCGATGTGACCGTGATCGCCGATGAGGCGACACCCGATCGGCTCACCGCACTGCGCGACCTGCTGCACAGCCACCGCGGTGAATGCGAAGTGATCGTTCGGTTGCTGCTGCCCGGTGACAGCGAGACGCTGATGACGCTGAACGGCGCCCCCGGCGTCCGGGCCAGCGCCGCGCTACTCAAGGATATCGATGGATTATTCGGACGCCGCGTGACGGAATTGTCGACATGAACCGAACGGACGAATCTGCAGACGAGCCGCGCAGGCACGGTTTGGGCGGTGAGATGCACCCGTCCATCAACGACGGGCCCGTGCGGCGATCGCCGTGGACCGCGATTGGGGTCGCGTGCTTCACGATTGCGATGCTCGGCGCGACCGCTCCGACAGCGGTTGCCCGCGACATTGAGAAGGTCGAAGCCGTCGGCGCGGCCCCCATCTATCCGGGAGGCGCTGCGCAGCAGGTGTTGCGCGACCGAGCGGTCCGCAGCGCATTGAACGACGCGGTTCGAAAATCGGCGGCCCGCCTGCTCGGAGTCGTCGAGCCGCAGGACCCCGAGCGCTTCGAGAGCGCGCTCGGAAGCGACCCTTACCCGTTCGTGTCCCGATTCCACGTCGTCGAGGATCGCGGTGTGCAGCCGGCCCTGTTCAGCTCGAACCCCGAGGTCGAATCCGAATATCGGGTGATCGTCGAGGTCGACATCGATCGCGACCGGGTGCGCGGGCGACTCGTCGCCAACCAGTTGCTGGGTGCCCCCTCGGGGGTTGTGTCGTCGTTTCAGACTCGGATCGCGTTGGAGGGGCTCGAGGACTACCGGGACTACGAGGCCATTCGCAGCGCATTGGTCACGGGTGCCGGTGCGCGCTCGGCGACACTGATCGAAGCGATGCCCGGCCGAATCGTGATCGCAGTGGACTCGGATCGAGGCGGTTCCGAATTGCTTTCTGCGTTAGAACGGTCGATTCCAGGCCATCTGGAGCTGATTCCGCTGCAGGTCGACCCCGACCTCTTACGTTTGCGCGTGACGAACCGAAACCCCGGCGGGCTCGGATCGACGGGCCATTCGTCCCTTCATTCGCCCAGCCATCCGCCCAGCCAGCCAAACGCCGAACTCGGGGAGTTTGACACGACTGAGCGAAATCGGTATTGAATTCGCGTTCTTAGAGAACCCGTTGACACGATTCGGGCCAATCTGGGAACAATCCTGGCACGTAGCTCAGTGGGAGAGCGCCGCCTTGACACGGCGGAGGTCGGCGGTTCGAAACCGCCCGTGCCAACCATCAACTTCATCGCCCATCGGCCCCGTGAGCAAGGCGGGCCGATCAGCAGTGCCTAACGCGTCAGGCTGCTGCTTCCATTCAATGCTTTCCCGGATGCTCAACCCAATGCTCTACCGACACAGCAACAGGAATCGTGAGCGCTGCATGATCCGCAAGCCCAATCTCCTTCGATGAGCGAAATCCAGATCCGCTTGCCCGACGGCAACACGCTTGCGATGCCCATGGGTTCGACGCTGCTTGCTGTAGCCGAACAAATCGGACCGGGCCTGGCGCGCGCCGCGCTGGCCGGCCGGGTCGATGGCGAGCTGACCGATCTGCGTGTTCCGATCCAATCGGATGCAGCCGTGGAGATCATCACGGACAAAGACCCGCAAGGTGGCGAGATCATCCGACACTCTGCCGAGCACGTGATGGCAGACGCCGTCAAGCGTCTCTACCCCGATGTGCAGATCGACGTGGGCCGCACCGATCACAGCGAGAAGTTTCAGTACGACTTCCTGTGTCCTCAGCCGTTCAAGCCCGAGGATCTCGAACAGATCGAGAAGGAGATGGCCAAGATCGTCGCGGAAAAGGGCGAATTCACCCGCGAGGTGATGACACGCGACGAGGCACGCGCGTTCTTCTCCGGGATCGGGGAGACACTGAAGGTCTCTCGGATCGATGACATTCCGGCCGACCAGGACATCACGATCTATCGCCACGGCGAGTTCGCCGATCTGTGTCGCGGCCCGCACGTACGCAACGCCGAGCAGATCGGAGCGTTCTCGTTGACCGAGTTGGCCGGTGCGTACTGGCGCGGCGACGAGAGCAACCCGATGCTCCAGCGCATCTACGGCACCGCTTTCGCCAACGCGAAGCAGATGCGTGCGCACGTGGCGCGAATCGAAGAGGCCAAGGCACGCGACCATCGCCGTGTCGGCGCGGACCTCGAATTGTTCTTCACCGACCCGATTTCTCCCGGATCCCCGTTCTACCTGCCGAAAGGGATGATTCTCTACAACGGGTTGGCCAACTACATCCGCGACCTCTACCCCAAGTACGGCTATCAGGAAGTCATGACGCCGCAGCTGTTTCGGACCGAATTGTTCAAGACCTCGGGCCACTACCAGTTGTTCAAAGACGACATGTTCTTGTTGGAGGGCGACGAGGACGAAGAGCTCGGCGTCAAGGCGATGAACTGCCCGGGCCATTGC
>JAJDAM010000547.1 GCA_029261905.1 Deltaproteobacteria bacterium | reverse complement strand
GCGGGGTCGGGATCTGATTGTGGGCGATCGAGTCCAGCTTCTGTGTCGCGGTGATCTCGGGCTTGCAGTTCATCACCGTGGTGCGGATGATCTTCTTCTGCTCCATGGGGACTTCCGCGAACGGAAGCTCCACGCCGAGATCCCCGCGTGCCACCATTGTGCCGTTGGATGCCGTGACGATCTCGAGCAGGTTGGCGACGCCTTCCGCGTTTTCGATTTTCGCGATGATCTGGATCGAAGCACCTCGCTCCTCGAGCAGCGTGCGAATGTCGAGCACATCGGCGGCACTCCGAACGAACGAAGCCGCGATGTATTCCACGTCGTGCTCGATCGCGAACAGCAGGTCCTCCCGATCCTCTGCACTGATGCCCGAGCGGGGCAGCGATTCACCGGGGAGGTTCACACCCTTGTTGTCACCGAGACGGCCGCCACGCGCGACACGGCAGTGGATCTCACCGTTGGCGACCGATTCGACCCGTAGCTCGATCACACCGTCGTCGATCAGGATCGCGGATTCGATCGAAACCTCGTCGCATAGCGTCGGGTACGAAATCGACACGCCCTCCGAGTTGCCGACCCTCGGGTCCGCATAGAGCGTGAATGATTCGCCGGTCGTCAGATTCACGCCGCCGCCGTCGACACGCTGGGTGCGGATTTCGACGCCCTTGGTGTCGAGCATGATGCCGACGTTCGCATTCAACTCGGCCGCTGCCTGTCGAACCAGCTCGAGTCGCTTGCGGTGCTCTTGGTGATTGCCGTGAGAGAAGTTCAACCGCGCGACGTTCATTCCCGCCCGGATCATCGCCTTGAGCGTCTCGAGCGAGTCGCTGGCGGGGCCGATCGTCGCGATCAGTTTGGTCTTGCGTAGGACTCGGGCTCGAGCCATTGGGTGGCCTCCGGGGAGCGTTCATGTTCCGCGATCGGTCGTTCGATCGCCAGCTACTCGGGACACACCCCGTTTTCTTCGAAATCCACGGGCTCGATCTGAATCGTTGAATGATCGATTCCGAAACGGCGCTCCAGGTGTTCGGTCACCACTCGCAGCAGGTCCTCATCGCCGAAACCGTCTTTGGCTACGACGTGACCGGACAGCGAGACCATTCCGCTGCCCACGGTCCAGATGTGTAGATCGTGCACGCCCACCACGCCTCGAAGCTCCGCGATCGAATCCCGAACTTCTTCGGCATCGATGTGAGCTGGAACGCCTTCCATCAGCACGCCCACTACCTCTTGGAGCAGCGAGAACGATGAATAGATGACCATGATGCCGATCAATACCGAGGCCAGGGTGTCTGCCCACATCCATCCGAACGCCCAGATCGCCAGCCCGGCGGCGATTGCCCCGACGCTGCCGAGCGCGTCGCTCGCGACGTGGAGCCAAGCCCCGCGGACGTTCAGATTCTCGTTCCGACCGGCGTGCAGGATCGCAAGGCTGATGACGTTGATCACCAGACCACCGGACGCGACCGCCAGCATCGGCGCACCGGCGACTTCGACGGCCTGCCCCATGCGCTCGAACGCTTCCATGAAGATGTAGATCGAAATGCAAACGAGCAGCACACCGTGACCCAATGCGGCCAGGACCTCGGTGCGCTGGTAGCCGTATGTCCGCTTCGGGGTCGGCGGGCGCAGCGCGATATGGACCGCCACGGCGCTCATCGCGAGCGCAAATACATCGGACAGCATGTGCCCCGCATCGGCGAGCAACGCGAGCGATCCGGTGAGCCACCCCCCGATGGCTTCCGCGACCATGTAGGTCGCCGATAGTCCGAGGGCGATCAGGAGCCGCCGTTGATTGCTGGCGGCGTTCTTTGCCGGGTCACCGCCCGGCTCGCCGCCGCCGTGAGCGCGTCCGTGTGCGTGGCCATGTGCGTGATTGTGCATGGTTAGATCATCGGCTCTCGGGTCACGCTGTCTACTCGTGTCGCTCCATCGCGGTGGCGGCACGCTGCCGAGTGTCTAACTGTCAGATATCACGACGTTTTTCGCACGTGGAGCACTCGGACGACGAGCCTGCGTGCCGAGGCGTTCAGTTTGTCGGTCGCTTTCCTGCGCTCGACGCGAACGAAATCAGCGCAGCGGGCAGGGCGATTTCGATGGCGTTCGGCAATGCCGTTCGATCAGCGCTTGACGACCACGAAGGTCAGGCTCTTGCGGAACTCGAGCGAATTGCTGTCGAATTCGAGTTCGTAGGCGTACACGCCGGGTTCGGCCTGCTCGGGCAAGTGGACAAAGGCGTCGATGACCCAGCGACCGGGTTTGATCTCGTACGCGCTATCCAGCTGCTGAACGATCGGATTGCCCTTGAACCGAATCCGGGTCGATAGCTTGCCCTGGACGACTTCGGTGGGCTGTGCCGGGCACATCACGTACACCATGCGATGTCCAAAGTCGCTACCCGGCGAGACCTTGGTCAGTGACAACTCGTTGCGTTCGATGACCAGGAAGGGACGCTGCTGTGATGCGCAGTCGTACTCCGCCCACACTTCCTCCGGAAAGCTGTGGAGCGATTCTCCCGGATTTCGAAACTGCTTCACGACATTCCAACGTGCGGCAGCGCAGCCGCCGAGCATCGCGGCAGCCAACACCGCGACGAGCAGTCGTGATAGGGCGTGCTTCACTATTTCAAGGTGACGTCGGGCTAGCGCCTTTCGATGATCCAACCCTGTCCTCCCGTCGTCGTGTGACCATTCGAGTCAGCCGCATCGGGCTTTTTGATTGTGACTGCAGTCTTCATGGAGCGCATGCTTGCGCGCTTGGCTGTCTCGTTGCGCGTCGTTGGCGGCCGTTCGAG
>JAJDAM010000546.1 GCA_029261905.1 Deltaproteobacteria bacterium | reverse complement strand
GCTCCCGGTCGAACTCGAGGTCTGCAACCAGGGGACTGCACCGAGTGAACCCGCGACAGCGTCTGTGCATCTCAGTCTCGATGAAGAGATTACACCGTCATTTCCCGATCCGGCGAGCGGCGACCCGATGATCGGAATGGTCCCGCTGCCGTGGCTCGACCGCGGTCAGTGTCACGTCGCCAACGTCGAGGCGGATGCGTGGGTTCCGACCGAGGGAGACTGGAGACTGGGTGCGTACGTCGACTTCTCGAACGACGTCGCCGAATTGCTCGAGATGAACAACGCTACCGCCGGCGCACTCGTCGGCGTGGGGATGGGGCCCGACTACGTCGTCACCGGCATCACTGGCCCGCCCAGCGCGCTGGACAACTTCGAAGTGGACGTCGACGTGTGCAATCGCGGAACAGCGCCCGGTAATCCGGCTGCGCTGACGCTGTACCTGTCGTCGGATCAGCTGTTGGATCCCCAACCGACAGGAATCGATCCGGAAGTGGGCTACGAGTTCGTGCCGGGAGTGCCGCCGGGCGAGTGCGATCGAATCGTCGTGAACGCGGTTCCCAGTACCCCTGAGGACGGCCCCTATTGGCTCGTCGCTCGTGTGGATTCGTTCCAGGAGGTATCCGAACTGATCGAGACGAACAACGACATGTGGGGCGACCTGATGGGCATCGGATTCGGCCCAGACCTGGTGGTCTCCGCTGTCGATGCTCCGTCGAGCGCCCACAATGATTCCAACTTCACGGCTCAGGCGACCATCTGCAATCAAGGCACGATGCCGAGTGGTCCGTCAAACGTCGCATTCTTTCATTCGAGCGACCCCGACATCGTCGGCTATGGCAGCGGTCCCACTGGCCCCGGCGATTTCTACGCAGGCGAACTACCCGTGCCGGATCTCGTTCCAGGGGCATGTGCGTCGGTCGAAGGCGAATTGTCTGCAAGCGTGACCACCGACGGCGCGTATTACTTCGGTGCCATCGCCGACGACCCAGGCTGGGTCGACGAACTGATCGAAACCAACAACACGGCCGTCGGGTTTCTGATGGGAGTCGGATACGGACCGGATCTCCGCATCGAATCGCTTGCGGGACCTCCCAGTGCGCTCCCGGGCTCGCCTGTGCAGCTCGACTTCGAAGTGTGCAACGGCGGTACCGCGATGAGCGGGCCCGCATCGTTGACATTCTATCTTTCTGTCGACGCGGATATCGACCCGTCGAGCAGCGGACCGATCGGATCCGACCCGATGTTGGGCGAGGTTCCCGTGCCGATGCTGATCGAAGGCGAATGTCATACCGGCTCGGATCTCGTGAATGTGTACACGCAGGATTCTGGCCCGCACTTCATCGGCGGGATCGTGGACGAGTGGAACGTCGTTTCCGAACTGATCGAGACCAACAACGACTACGCCGCTGATGTGATCGGGATCGGCAACGGTCCCGACTTCGTCGTGGCGAGTGTTTCAGCGCCTGCTTCCTCGTTCTCCTCCGGTCCATTCCCGATCACGATCGAAGTCTGCAACGAAGGAACGCAGTCTGGAAGCACTGCGGTGTCGCTGTATCTGAGTGAAGACGCGATAATCGAAAGCTCGTACCTCTCGCCGCAGGGTGACCCACTCATCGGCTTGTTTTCGATGCCGATTCTCGCGCCCGGCGCATGCAAGACTGAAGTCTTCGAAACCAGTCCGTTCGTGTCGGACGGCGTGTGGGTTCTGGGCGCGATCGTCGACGATGGCGCCTATGAAGAGGAACTGCGCGAAGGCAACAACATCGGCGTCGGCGGGCTCGTGGGCATCGGTAGCGGTCCCGATCTGGTGATCATGTCGATCGATGTGCCGTCGGATGTGACAGTGGGCACTCCGTTCACCGCAACCGTCGAGGTCTGCAACCAAGGCAACAGCCATGCGCCGATCGCGTCACTGTCGATCTACCACTCAGACGATGACACCTTGACGGGGCAGTTCCTGTCGCCGATCGGATCCGACGATCTGCTCGCGATCGGCAGCACTTCGAACCCGCTGCCCCCGGCGGCATGCGACTCTACCGACCTGCAGCTGATGACCTTCGTCGATCCCGGCATTTGGAGGATCGGTGGCATCGTCGACGAGGAGATGGTCGTTGCCGAGCTGATCGAACAGAACAATCCATTCGTCGCAATACCCCACAATGTGAATCCCTGATCGACGCTCGGGTTGGATTCCGAGGATTCGCGGCGCCGGTTCCGGAGCGTCACCGGATTCGACCGTGGCCTGAACTGTCTCTGGATTCGAGTGACATTCCCGTGACATTTTGGTGCTGATTTCGACCCGACTCTCTTTCGGCGGTGGTTTCGTTGGTATCCTGAGTCTGTGGGTGACAGAATACTGATCGTCGACGACGAGCCCGATCTCCTCGAACTGGTGCGGGTCAACCTCGACCAGGCGGGTTACGCGATCGAGACCGCTACGTCCGGCCGCGACGCGCTGGCCGCCGTTCGGCGTTCTCCTCCGGATTTGATCGTGCTCGATCTGATGTTGCCGGATCTCAGTGGAACGGAGGTGTGTCGTCGGATTCGATCGGATCCGACCCTGGCCACCATCCCGGTCATCATGCTGACTGCAAAGGCCGCTGAGGTCGACCGCGTCGTCGGCTTCGAGGTCGGTGCGGACGACTATGTCACCAAACCGTTCAGCATACGCGAGCTCTCTTTGCGGGTCGCGGCAGTTCTGCGCCGAAGACAAAGTCGTGCGGAGTCGAGCGAGCTGTATTCGTGCGGCCCGATCCGGCTCGATACAACCCGGCATCGTTGCTTCGTGGACGAAGTGGAAGTGGCTCTCACCGCGAAGGAGTTCGGCCTGCTGTGCGAATTGATGCAACGCGCCGGACGTGTCGTGACACGCGATGACCTGCTCGAGTACGTCTGGGGGCGGGATGTGACCGTGAGCTCGCGAACCGTCGACACTCACCTCAAGCGGCTGCGCGAAAAGCTCGGCAGCGGAGGGTCGATGATCGAGACGGTCCGAGGAGTGGGCTATCGGTTCGCTGAATGACGGAGGCCGCGACTGCGCGTGAACCCGACTCTGGCGAGGGCACCCGGTGATCGGAAGTCAACTGAAGCTGATCTCGGCGCTTGCGTGCCTCGTCATATTCGTCGTTGCGGTCTCGGGTTTCGTTGCACAGCGCGGTCTTCAACAGCGCGAGCTGGATCGCACCGCACGTGCACTCGAGGCTCGCGCAGCGTTGGTTCGCGAGTTGATTCGGGACGTCGACCTCGGATCCTCTGGTGTGCTCGTACTCGATCCGATCGCCGACCGCGCGGCAGCAGCGGCGCGCGCCCGTGTCACGCTGATCACGTCCGGTGGTGTCGTGGTCGGGGATTCCGACATCGCGGCCGATCGACTCGGCGAAGTCGCAAGCCACGCTGACCGCCCCGAGGTTCGGGATGCGCTCGAAGGCCGCGTTGGCCATTCGACCCGGAACAGTAAAACGGTAGGCCGCCGTCTGCTCTACCTGGCCGTTCCGATCAATGAAGGGTCCGGTGGCGTCGTCCGTGTCGCGTTGGAGTTGTCGGATCTGGAAGCCGCGCTCACCGATCTGCGACGCTTGCTGCTGGTTTCGGCTGGTCTCGGTCTCGGGATCGCGGCAGCGCTGTCCTTCGTACTCGCGCGGCTGACATTGCGACCGCTGCGGGAGGTCGAGCGCATGACGACCGCGATCGCAGACGGCGATCTCGACTACCGTGCGCCACGTCGATTCAGCGATGAACTCGGTCAGATATCGAAGGGGATCCATCGGATCGCCGATCAGCTCCGGTTCCAACTCGAAGCTGCGACCGGCGAACGCGAGCAGCTTCGCGCAGTCTTGAACTCGATGGTCGAGGGGGTCCTCGTCATCGACAACGACATGCGGATCCTGCTCGCGAATGCGCGACTTGCCGAGATATTGGGAGTGGATGGGGATTTCGAAGGGTTGACCGCACTTGGGCTGGCCCGGCACGAATCCCTCTACGCCGTACTCCGCGAAGCGATGGCCACCGACGAACCGATCACCCGATCGATCGAGGATTCGCGGCTCGCAGCCAGGACGTTCCAGATTCAGGCCGTACGTTTCCCTGCGGGACCGGGTGCGAGAGTGGGGACCGTTGCCGTGTTGCACGACATGACCGAGGTCGCGCAGCTCGATCGCGTCCGGCGCGAATTCGTTGCGAACGCGTCACACGAACTTCGGACGCCGCTAACGGCGATTCAGGGGTTCGCTGAAACACTGCTTCACAGCGAAAACCCGACCCAGGAGACAGTCCGCTCCTACGCGCAGATCATCGATCGGCACTCACATCGGCTCGGCCGACTCGTCGCGGACCTGTTGTTGCTCTCTGAGACAGAGGGCGATGAGTCGACGATGGAACCGACCTCGCTCGATATCCCCGCGATGGTGAAGCGCATTGCCGCCGATTCGAGCGCCGGTTTGGAAGCAAAGTCGATCGCGTTCTCGGCAGAGGGTGAATCGCAGGCGAGCGCGTGGGCAGACCTGCACGGAACGGAGCAGGTCATCCGTAATCTTCTCGACAACGCGATCCAGTACACCGAGCCGGGAGGTCGCGTGACGGCGCGTGTCGATACCGATGCGACACACGTACACGTCACGGTATCCGATACCGGGATCGGCATCCCCGAAAAGGACCTCGGTCGGATCTTCGAGCGGTTCTATCGGGTCGACAAGGCGCGCTCGCGCGAGGCTGGCGGGACCGGCCTCGGCCTGTCGATCGTGAAACATCTCGTGCAGAACCTCGGTGGAAAAATTTCCGTCGAGAGTCAGCTGGGCCGTGGGACGAAGTTCAGATTGACCCTTCCGCGACATCCGCGCTAGCGCGATCAAGGTCTCCCGTGTCTGACGCCGGCTTTTTGCCGCCCGCGGCGCGGGCGGTCAAGCCGGGGCGAGCTTGGCGGCATGCTTCACGTTGCGTGCTTCGCGGATCAAGATGACGTCTTCGGCGATATTCGTCGCGTGATCCCCAACGCGCTCCAGGTTCTTTGCCACGAGAATGAAGTCGACGGCGCGAGATGATGATTCCGGTGATTCCTGGATCAGGGCGAGCGCTTCGAGGATGACTGCATCCTGCTCGGCATCGACGCGATCGTCTTCGTCGAGAACGGCTCGAGCCGCATCCGCATCGCTGCGCGCATAGGCGTCGAGTGCGCGCCGCAGCTGGATGCTCGCAGACCGCGCGAGCATCGATAGCGAACCGGGGATCGCGACCTCGTCGTGACCGGCAACGCGAATCGCGCTCTTGGCGATATTGCGCGCCAGGTCACCAACCCGTTCCAGATCGGTCGCGATAGTCTTGGATGCGATGACCTCGCGCAGATCCCCGGCCACCGGGGCATTCAATGCGAGCGCTTGGAGAACCGCGCCGTCGATCTCGACATCCAATCGATCGATCTCGATGTCGTCGGCCTGGATCTGAGCGGCGAGTTGCGGCGAGGCTTCTTCGAGTGCTCGGACCGACTTCATCAAAATCGCCTCGGCGAGTCCACCGGTTCGAAGAACCTTGTCGCGCAATTCCCGAAGTACTGAAGCGATTGCCTGGGTCACCGCGTCCCTCCTCTCATCCGAACCGACCTGTGATGTAATCGCTGGTCCGCTGTTCTTTTGGATTCGTGAAAATCTCGGATGTCGGACCCGCTTCGATCAGATGACCGAGATGGAGAAAGGCCGTCTGTTGAGAAACCCGTGCGGCCTGCTGCAGGTTGTGGGTGACGATCGCGATCGCGTAGCGGCCGCGAAGCTCACCGATCAGATCCTCCACCCTCGCCGTCGCGATGGGGTCGAGCGCAGAGCACGGCTCGTCCATCAGGATGACCTCCGGCTCGATCGCCAGCGCACGGGCGATACACAGCCGTTGCTGTTGCCCTCCGGAGAGGCGGTTCGCGGGGCTATCGAGTCGGTCCGCCACTTCTTCCCATAGGCCAGTGCTGCGCAGGCTCTTTTCGACGATCGCGTCGAGTTCGGCTCGCCGACGCGCGAGACCATGCAGCCGCACGCCATACAGAACGTTGTCTTCTATCGACATCGGAAACGGATTCGGTTTCTGGAACACCATGCCGACCCGAGCACGCAGTTCGACGACGTCCATGTCCCCCAGGATCGATTCGCCATCGAGCGTAATCGACCCCTCGACTCGGCATTCGGTGATGTCATCGTTCATGCGGTTGAAGCAGCGAAGAAGCGTCGACTTGCCGCAACCGGATGGCCCGATCAGCGCTGTTACATTCTCGCGCGAGATGTCCAGCGAAACCTTCTGGACTGCGCAAACCTCGCCGTAATAGACGTCGACATCGCGTGCCGACATTTTGATGGATGTATCCGACTCGATCTCCGTGTCTCGCGCCTCGGTTAGCGAGGTCACCGAGAAGGTCGATCGAGGAAAGGCCATGATCTGATTTACCATCGGTGTTCGAACCTCCGCCTCAGCCAGATTGCAGCCGCGTTCATGACGCCAACGATTGCGAGCAACACGATGATCGCACCCGAGACTTTCTCGACGAACCCCCGTTCAGGACTGTCCGCCCATAGGAAGATCTGCGCCGGCAAAACCGTCGACGGTTCGGAGAACCCTCCCGGAACGTCTACGACGAACGCCACCATTCCGATCATCAGCAGCGGGGCGGTCTCCCCCAGGGCTCGCGCAATCCCCAGGATCGTTCCGGTGATGATGCCAGGCATCGCCAGGGGCACGACGTGATGGATGACCACTTGTAGCGGCGAGGCACCCACCCCACGGGCGGCTTCCCGGATCCACAGCGGAACCGATTGAATCTGTGCGCGGCTCGCGATGATGATCACAGGGAGCGTCATCAACGCGAGGGTGGCGCCACCGACCAATGGTGCTGAACGGGGCATCCCCAGTGTTCCCAGAAACAGCGCGAGACCGAGAAGTCCGAACACGATCGACGGCACGGCCGCAAGGTTGTTGACGTTGATCTCGACGAATCGCGTCCAGTGGCTATCGGCTGTGAACTCCTCGAGATAGATGGCCGTTGCGACTCCGAACGGGAACGAGACGAGCAGTGTCACGATCATCGTAAGTACGGTTCCGACGATCGCGCCGCCGATTCCCGCGAGTTCGGGATCGCGCGAGTCGCCCGAGGTGAAGAAACCGGAGTTGAACCGCGTTCGAATGTCTCCCGCGCGTTGCAACGTCGAAACCCAGGCGAGCTGCTGAGGTGTCAGGCGCGTCTGTTCGAGGTCGCTGCTGCCCTTGACGAGCATGTCGACTTCGTCATCGGCCGGAAACCAGATTCTGGTTTGCGACCCGCGCAGCTCGGGCTCATCGAGCAGGCGCTCCGCGAGCAAATGGTGACTGGAACCGCTGACGAGCGCGGTCAGCGCCCGAATGTCGCTACGGGACTCGACGGAGGGAAAGTCGCGCAGCAGTGAATCTCGAATCAATGCGCGGCAGTCGACGTTCTTGCTGCCGGATCCAGCATCCGCGCCGGGATCGGAGTCGATTTGAAAGTCGATTTCGATTGCGATCTCGGTGCGAGTGAACGCCGGGTAGCCATCCAATCCGACCGACACGAGCAATGCCATCAACGCGGAGATCGCTGCCGCGACAGCCGTCGCGCCCAGGAAACGAAACCGTTTGTCGCGCGAGCGCCGGCGTTGGAGGCGGGCGCGAACCGAGGGTGACTTCCAATGTGGATTCGAACCGGGCAGACTCGAACTCTGCGACTTCAAATCGTGCGAGCTCGAATTATCCACGGCGCACCTTCCAGCGTCGCGTGACTTCGAGTGCGACACCATTCAATACGAGCGTGACGCAGAACAGCACGAGGCCCAGTGCGAACGCTGCGAGGGTTTTTGCACTGTCGAATTGTTGGTCGCCGGCCAGCAACGTAACGATCTGCACCGTAACGGTCGTGACCGCTTCGAGCGGGTTGGCAGTCAGATTGGCCGACAACCCGGCCGCCATGACGACGATCATCGTCTCCCCGATGGCGCGCGAAATCGCCAACAGAAACGCGGCCACGAGCCCGGGCATCGCGGCCGGCAGGATTGCACGAACGATCGTTTCCGACCGGGTTGCGCCGAGTGCATAGGACGCGTCGCGCAGCGAGTCGGGAACGGCTGAAATGGCATCGTCGGACAGAGATGCGATCAGCGGAATGATCATGATTCCCATGATCGATCCCGCAGCGAGGGCGCTTTCTGAAGCGACGTCCAGACCGATCGAGGTCCCCCATCCCCGGATCAACGGAGCGACCGAAAGGGCCGCAAAAAACCCGTAGACCACCGTCGGTACTCCCGCCAGCAGTTCCATCGTCGGTTTCGCGATCATGCGCACGCGGTGATCCGCGTAGTAGGCAGTATAGATCGCCGCCATCAGGCCGATCGGCCCGGCGACAGCGATTGCGATTGCAGTGATCAACAGCGTGCCGGCGAACAGTGGCACCGCACCGAACGCGCCGGAACTTCCGACCTGGTCTGGCCGTAACGCGATCTGTGGGCTCCAACTCGTGCCGAACAGGAATTCCATCGGACTGACGAGTTGGAAGAACCGCAGGCTCTCGAATGCCAGCGACAGCACGATTCCCACCGTTACGAGCAACGCCAGCATCGACGTCGCAGCCAGTGCGGTTCGGGCGAAGCGCTCGACCGGAACCCGGGCTCGCAATTGCGGCCGGATCGTCGACCAGCCGTAGGCGCTGCCGGCGAGCGCTACGAGGACGTTCGAGGCAAGCATTATCGTCGCAATGTTGGAATTGTGCGGGATCCATTCCGAATAGGAAGCCGCGGTACCGATCAGACAGATCGCGATGGCTGGAACTAATCCCCAGAGCGCGCAATACCAGCCGTAATGGCCTGGAAGGGATGCCAGACGCAGCGCATCGCGTTCCATCAGCATGGTCGCGCGCCGGTGGCCCAACACGAAGCTGGCAGCTGCGATTACAGCTGCCAGCGCAAGTGCCGTCGAGGGAATCAATTTTCGGATGCCAACTCGACGATCTTCAGCTTCTCTGCATCAGCGCGGGCCTGCTCGCGCTCGGTCTTCGGTGCCGGAATCAGCCCCCGGTCCGATAGATAGCCGAAGTCACCCACCGCACTCTCGCCGGTGAACTCGGTCACGAACTCGCGCATACCCGGGACCAGTTTGATGTGTTCGCCCTTCACGTAGATGAACAGTGGACGAGAGATCGGGTATTTTCCGTCGGCGATGTTCTCGAACGTCGGCTCGACTCCGCCGACGACGCTGCCCCGCAGTCGGTCGCGGTTCTGGTCGAGGAAGCCGTACCCGAACACACCGAGTGCCCTCGGATTCGCGACCAGCTTCTGCACGATCAGATTGTCGTTTTCACCCGCCTCTACGTACGCCCCGTCCTCGCGAATCGATCGGCACACGCGCTTGTATTCGTTCTTGTCACTCTTCTTCAGCGCTTCCATCATGGGGAAGGTCTTGCATCCACCCTCGATCGCCAGTTCGTTCAATGCGTCGCGTGTTCCCGAAGTCGGCGGGGGTCCGATGACCTCGATTGCGATGTCCGGCAGCGACGGGTCCACATCCTTCCAGGTCTTGTTCGGGTTCGGAACCAGCTGTCCACTCGGAGTCGGGACATCGCGCGCGAGAGCGAGGAAGACCTGCCGCAAGCTGAGGTCGATCGCGGTGGCAGATTTGGACTGCGCGATCGCGATGCCGTCGTATCCCACCTTTACTTCCGTCACCTGGACGATCCCGTTTTCGCCACATTGGGCGATCTCGGAAGCCTTGATTCGGCGCGACGCGTTTGCGATGTCGGGATGCGATTCGCCGACTCCGCCGCAGAACAGTTTGAGTCCGCCACCGGTACCGGTGCTCTCGACGATCGGCGTGTTGAATGATGTCGATCGACCGAACTCTTCGGCGACGACGGTTGCGAACGGATAGACGGTGGAAGAGCCGACGATTCGGATCTGGTCACGTGCGAATGCTTCGCTGGAAATCAACGCCGCTCCAGCGAGTGCGACGATGCTTGCCCATGTAGTGATTCTTTTTCTCATATCGATTTTCCTCTGCTGATTTCTGGCTGAGCCTATCGGGGCTTTGTGAACTACAGGCGGAGCCTTTGTGAGGAAACCGTGACGATTCGCCCGGCCCCCGAAATCGACACTGGTGGAGGGGATCCCCGGTGTCGGACTTGGGGCGCGGGGGCCGGGCGGTGGGGTCATGAGATCAGAAATCGACCTGGAAGCGAATCTGTGCGATGTCGGCGTCGCCGTTGATTTCTGAGGCAGCGATTCGGCGATTGTCCACGTGGGAGTGGATGTAGTTGAGCATCACCCGGGCATTCGGGAACACGTACCAGTTGAGCCCTGCGGTCACGTCCCACATCTGGCCGCCGTCGATAAAGGCGTCCGTCAGGTCGAGATAGGAGAAGCGGGCTGCGATCTCGAATGCGCCCCAGTCGCCGTTCGCGGGGTTGAAGTTCCTGTTGGGGCTGACGCGTCCGAAGCGTCCGTTGCCGAGTTCGTAGTTGCGGTGTTCGCCCGTCAGGAAATAGCCGGCCTCTGCGTAGGCGCCCCAGAAGTCGGTATCGTCGACGTCTCTGCCGTTGACCCAGCTGTGCATGTACTCGGCCTGAAAAAACGCTGGGCCCAGCACGGTTGCGAACTCGAGGCCAAGCAGGTCGGCGTCGTCGGTTGGAATTCCGCTGGTATCCACGAACCGGTTTGCCAGGTGCGCTTCTGGCCGCTGGCGATATCGGCGCATGAAATTGTCACCACGAAATTGGTGCGAGTAGGCGGCTCCAACGTGGACGACCTTTGCGCCGTCCTCGGCGTAGACCGGTGCGCCCGCGACTCGTGCAGTCACGTTCCACCGCGAGTTGTCGTCGAAGTCGAACGCAGAGTCGTTCGTATCGTGGAAGGCTCCGATCTGCCACAGCAGTCGCTTATCGAACGCGGTGTTGTGCGCCATGATTCCGGTGTTGCGGCTGGGAGAGAAGACGTTCGGGAGCGATCGCTCGAGAAACGGCAGGTACTTGCTGCTCGTCTGTTCTTCGAGAGAGAACGGCTCCTTCATGTGTCCGACGCGAACGGTCCCGACCGGGCCGAGCCCTTTAAGTCCCATCCAGACATCCTTGAAGTCGGTGTTTCCATCGCCGGTATTCGCGAAGTCGTATTGGGCTTTGAAGATCAGCCGCTCATAAACGGTTCCTTCGAAGAAGATCCGAGCGCGCCGGAATTCCGTACCGTTTCCTTCTCCGCCGATCGCTTCTTCGAGTTCGTTGTCCATGTCGATCAACGCCCAGTCGTTCTGGATTCGACCGCCGAACTTGAGCTTGAAAGCCCCGTCGTTGCGTTCGACCTTGAATCCGTTACTCCATTTGACCTTCCAGTCGGTCGGGCCGTCTCCAGCGGCGGCTACTGGCGGTAACTTGGCGGCTGCACGCTCGACGGCGGCATCGATTCGCTCAGTCTCTTCTTGCTGGGCGCGAACCCGCAACTCCTCGTATTTGTCGTCGCTGATGGAGCCGGCCTCGCGCAGGATTTCCAGCAACTCCTCTGCGACGCTCGGAGAGCCGTTTTCTGCGGAACCCTTGGCCGCTGCCCAGGCGGTGGATCCGAGCAGGGTGGTCGCTACGAAGATTGCGGCGGCTGTCGATTTCGAGAGTTGGTTCATCGCTTTGGGTTTCCCTTTTTCTGACTGGACGCCACGACTGGACGTCTTGATTGAACGCATTGCTTCGCCGCAGCTCGAGGCAGAATCCGGTGAGCTGGGGTTGTGCAACCCTATGACCGGTCTGTTACGGGACCGGTCTGGTTGTGTGTCAATTCGGTGACTTTTCTGAATGCTCCACCCCGAATCCGCGGGGGCAGGGCGGGATCGCCGCGGAGAATTCGGCACGCCACACGATGAGCCGGGGCGCGTTGGGCCAGCGTGCGCTCGCTGGCGGCGATTTCAGGTCGGGCCGGGCTGGGATGTCGGCTGGTTGACGTGCCGATCTCGCCGCGGCTCACCTCGGCACGGCGACGGGTCCTGGTGGGATCACTCGAACGAGAATCCTTCGTAGCCGTTCGCGACGATCTCATCGCATTTCTTGCGGTACTCGCCGACGCCCCCGATGTAGGGCATGAAGATCCGAGGCTTCCCCGGGATGTTCGCGCCGAGATACCAGGAGTTGCAGGTCGGCGCGGTGAGCATCGTACCTTGGGCGACCTCGTTGACGTGCGCGATCCACGCGTCTTGAGCGGCGTCCTGCGGTTCGATCGTTGCGAGATCGTTTCGGTCCATGTGCGCGATGCAGTCGCTGATCCAATCGATGTGTTGCTCGATCGAGACGATCATGTTGCTCAGCACCGAAGGGCTTCCCGGCCCCGTCACGGTGAACAGATTGGGAAAGCCGTGTACTTGCAGGCCGAGGTAGGCGCGGGGGCCGGCTTCCCAAGCGTTGCGAAGTGACTCGCCGTCGCGGCCGCGCACGTCGATCGACAGCACCGCGCCCGTCATCGCGTCGAAGCCCGTGGCGTAGATGAGCGCGTCGACATCGAACTGTCCTTGCTCGGTGTTCACACCCGTGGGCGTGATCCTGTCGATTGCGCCGCGACGCAGGTCGACCAGCGTCACATTGTCTCTGTTGAACGCGTCGTAGTAGTGGGTATCGATGACGGGTCGTTTGCAACCGATGGGGTAGCCGCGAGGCATCAAGCCGGCGGCGGTCTCCGGATCCTTCACGATTCGCTCGACTTGTTGCCGATACATCTCGCAAGCGAGTTCGTTGGCGTCGAGATCGAGCTGGACATCGATGTATTTTCGAATCGCGCCGAACCCTTCGCGCTCGACCTGGGCTTTGCGTTCCTCGGCGGATGTCTCCAATAAGATCTCTGTGGGCGTGTCGACGGGGTGGCCACCGAAACCGAAGACGAACCCGCCCATCGATTCGCGTTCGCTCTGGCGGATTCGATCGTAAACGGCCTTGGTTCGCGCGCGATCTTCGGCGGTCAGCGGGCGATTGCCCGCAGGCAGTGTGTAGTTCGGTGTACGTTGGAAGATCGTGAGATGCTTCGCAGTCTCGGCGATCACCGGGATCGCCTGGACGCCCGAAGACCCAGTGCCGATGATGCCGACGTGGACGTCCGAAAAATCGACACCCTCGTGTGGCCAGCGGCCGGTGTGGTA
>JAJDAM010000545.1 GCA_029261905.1 Deltaproteobacteria bacterium | reverse complement strand
GTCAGTTCAAAGCACCGATCAACCAGATCAGCAACGAAGCGCGTGTGTTTACACCCGCCGACACCAGCGTTAGTACACCGAACAGCGACACGCCGTATTCGATGGCGCAGCTCGACCTGCGCGCGGAGCCGATGGTTCTGTGCATGCCGAAGATCGAAAAGGCGCGCTACTACGACGTGCAGCTGGTCGACTTGTACACCCAAAACTACGGCTACATCGGCAGCCGCACCACCGGCAACGGTGCCGGCTGCCATCTGGTCGCGGGTCCCGATTGGGCGGGCGAGAAGCCGCCGGCGGGAGTCACTCGCGTCTTCCGGGCCGAAACCCAGTTCAGCCTGGTGATCTATCGCACGCAGCTGTTCGATCCATCCGACATGCCCAACGTCGAGAAGGTGCAGGCGGGCTACACCGTGCAGTCGCTGTCGTCGTTTCTGGGCCAACCCGCCCCGCCGGCGGCGCCGGCGATCGAGTGGCCGAAGTTCACACCCGACATGTTCGCGGCAGGCTTCGTGGAGGCACTCGACTTCCTGCTGCAGTTCTGCCCGACCGTCGGAACCGCCGCCGTCGAGAAACCGCTACGGGAACGCTTCGCACAGATCGGGATCGGGAAACCGGCAGCCAGCGAGCCCGCGAATCTCTCTGACGAAGCGAAGGCAGCGCTGGGACGAGGCATCAAGGCGGCCACCGCGAAAATCGATCAGGAAACAGAGACCGTGGGGACTCGGATCAACGGTTGGCAGATCGGATCGGCCGCGGGAAGCCGCGAGTTCTACGACGGCAACTGGGTACTGCGCGCGGCTGCCGCGAAGCTCGGCATCTACGGCAACAGCGAAGCGGAAGCCGTGTATCCGTTCACGCGGCAGGACGCCGACGGCGGCACGCTCGATGGAAGCCGACACGCTTACCAGTTGACGTTCGCGCCGGGACAGCTGCCCCCCGTCAACGCATTCTGGTCGATCACGATGTACGACGGGAACAGCCAGCTGTTGATCGATAACCCGATCGACCGCTATCTGATCAACGCGCCGATGCTGTCGGGACTGAAGAAGAATTCCGACGGCTCGCTGACACTCTATGTCCAACGGGACACGCCTGGGAAGGACAAGGAGTCGAACTGGTTGCCGGCACCCGACGGACCGATGTTCGTCGTGATGCGACTGTACTGGCCGAAGACCGAGGCGCCTTCGGTGTATCCAGTGGGCAAGGGAAGCTGGAGTCCTCCCGCGATCGTGCCGGTCCGCAACCTGTTTGCGTTGGGGGTGAAGCGTTTCGGCGACAAGTCAGTCGAGAACGTCGTCCGCACCGACACGCGCTACGGAAATGACGGGCTGTTCGAGGGGCCACGGGGTTGGAGCTATTGGAACCACCTCGAAAACCCGCGGCCGATCCAGAACCCGAACCTGTGGCCGGACGGACAATCGACCTATTTCCTCGGGCGCCTGGCGATGCCGGTCGGTAGCCAACTGACGATGCATTTCACCTATCCCCACGCGCGCTATTTCCAGTTCGCGCTCTACACCTGGGATGGCAACACGTTCGTTTCGACCGGCGAAGCGTTTGCCGGCCGCGATCTCGAGCCCGATGCGGGATCCACCAACCCGTTCCGGGTGGGTGCGGATCGGCTCGCCGAAAAGCGCGACTTCACGATGCACGTCGTCGCGCAAGCAGCACCGGCCGATCCCAGCAAGCGCGCGCCCAACACGCTGTATGGCGGAGGCAGCGGCGCCGAACTCCAGTTCGTCACGCGCATCTACCTGCCCGACCAGGGTTGGGACGGTGCCGGTTGGGGCCGGGCCTCCCAGCCTTCATCAGGGCGCGGATTGCCCAACTACGAAGGACGTCTCGCCGACGGCACCCGACTCTCGGCAGCCGAGGTGGTCAAGCAGTTTGGCCGACCGATGGAGTCGACCGCCCAACCCGTCACCGCCGCGCAGTGGATCAAGCTCGTCAACGCGCCGAACAACGACCCCGCACTCGATCCGGCGACGGCACCCGCTCGCAAACAACCGCACTGGGAGAAGTACTGGAACTTCCGGCATTCGATCGTCGGAGCTTTCAAGACCGCCGAACAGCAGGCGAAGATTCCCGCCGTGGGCGCGATCGACGGCGGCGGCGATCCGACGACGCAGTATCTGTTCGTCCACCTGTCGCGAGAATTCGGACCGGTGTACGTGATGCGCGGCAAGATGCCGACATTCCCCGACACTTATGCCGGCGCGGGCGGCCGGGGCCTCGAAGTGATGCCGGATGCGCAGACACGGTACTGGTCGCTCGTCAGCTGTGAAGCCGCACCGTCCGGCCAGGTGTTCGACAGCCTGACCGACATGCAAATCCCGCTCGACAAGGACCGCAACTACACGATCGTGTACAGCCGCCTCGAGGACCGCCCCAAAAACGCAACAGTCGAAAACGGCATCGCGTGGATCGAGTGGAGCCCGAGAGGCGAAGGCATCGGCGGACCGCACAATCGCACCGACTTCGGCATGCTGATGCTGCGCATCATGGCCACGAATCCGAGTTGGGCCCAAAGGCCCGACAACGCGAAGGAGCCGGGTACGGAAGAATCGGTCATGGGGCCCTACTATCCGCGAGGCGTATACACCGACAAGGCGGCGTTCGAGGCGTCCCGATAGCGGAAAGATGGCGCGGCGTGTGCTGACGCACGCGTGGCGCGATGAATTGCGCGGAGGTCCGGACGGTCGTCTGGGCTAGGGTGTCCGGCGGAGGCCTGGTGCGTTCTTTCGAGCGCAATGGCGAACTCATCTATGTCATTCGCATCGAAGATCCTCATCGGCCTCGGCCTCGGAATACTGGCCGGTATCGTGGCCGGCGAGGAGGTGGCGTTCCTCGGCGTCGTCGGTCGCGGCTTCATACTGCTGCTGCAGATGGCCGTGCTCCCGTTCGTCAGTATCTCCCTGATTTCGGGGCTCGGACAGTTGAGCCACAACGGGACCCGATCTCTGGTCCGGTATGCCGGCGGCTTCCTGCTGCTGATCTGGGGCACCGTGCTCGTGATCGTGCTGGCCGCGCCGATCGCTTTCCCCGACTGGCCGGCCGCTTCCTACTTCAGCGCGGCACTCGTCGAGGAGCGCGCGCCGTTCGATTTCATCGATACCTACATTCCCGCCAATCCGTTCCGGGCGCTGTCCGAGGGCGTCGTGCCCGCGGTGGTGTTCTTCAGTGTCGCCTTCGGTCTGGCTCTGATGGCGAGCGAGCGGAAGGGGCCACTCATCGAGGCGTTGCTCGGGGCGCAGGACGCGCTGCGACGCGTGACCGGTGCCGTCGTGCGCCTCGCCCCCTACGGGCTGTTCGCGATCGCCGCCGAGGCCGCGGGCACGATGGCTCCCGCTCGATTGGCCGGCCTGCAGGTCTATGTCGTCACGTACATCGTGTTGGCAATCTTGCTGGCGTTCTGGGTGCTCCCGGCGCTCGTTGCCGCCGTCACACCGCTTTCCTATCGCGAGACGGTGGGGCCGGCGCGAGACGCGCTGGTGACGGCCTTCGCGACGGGCAGCCTTTTCATCGTGCTCCCCCTCATCGACGAGCGCGCGCGCTCTTTGCTCGCGCAACGAAACGCCGATGCCGAGGCCATCGGTCAGGTCGGCGTCGTGGTCCCGATCGCGTTCACGCTGGCGGGAGCCGGCAAGCTGCTCGGCCTCGTCTTCATCCTCTACTCGGGCTGGCAATCGGGCTTTCCGATCTCGGTCCTCGACTATCCGGAGTTCGCGGCCACGGGGTTGTTTTCGTCGTTTGCCGGATCGGCGGTGTCGCTGCCGTTTCTGCTCGATCTGCACCGCATTCCTTCGGACATGTTCCAGCTCTACCTGGTCTTCGACAGCGTGGTTGGCGGCCGCTTCAGCGCGCTGGCCGGATCGATGAACATTCTGGCCCTCTCACTGCTGGCGGGCTGCGGGGCCGCGGGCTGGGTGCGTTTTCGGCCGCAGCGGTTGCTGATCTGGGGCGCCATTTCGGTACTGCTCTCCACGATTTTGCTGCTGGCCGTGCGGCAGGGCTTCGAGCGATTCGATGTGCCGTACGAGGGCTACACGTCATTCATCGAGCGTTCCTTCTCGATGCCCACCGTTGCCTGGCGCGACCGGGACGAACCCCCGCAACCCCCGGCCGGCGCCTACCGCGACGGGCTGAGCCGGGTCCGGGCGCGCGGTGTTCTGCGCGTCGGCTACGCGCCCGACCAGCTTCCGTACGCGTTTCGCAATTCACTCGGTGAACTCGTGGGTTTCGATGTGGAGATGGCGCACGCACTGGGGCGCGATCTGAAAGTCCGAGTGGATTTCTTCCGCACGCAGCCCGATCGCTTTCCAGAGCTGCTCGACAGCGGTGCGCTCGACGTCGTAATGACGGGGCTCACGATCACGCCCGAACGGCTCGAGGGCATGAGTCTTTCGACGCCGTATATGCACCAGACGCTCGCCTTCGTCGCGCGCGACCATCGACGCGACGAGTTCCGCTCGCTGGCTGCGGTGCAGTCGATCTCCTCCCTCCACGTGGCGGCGTTGGCGCGCGATGACATGGATCGGATCCGCGAGCTGCTTCCCCACGCCGAGGTCTCGCTGGTCGACTCTCCCCGACGATTCTTCCGGTCCGAAGACGGGGAGTATGATGCCCTCGTCTTCGCGGCGGAAGCGGGCTCCGCCTGGACCCTCGTCTACCCGCGGTTCTCGGTCGCGGTGCCACACCCTGCGCTGCGGCGCGTGCCGATGGGATACGCGACGGCTCGGGACGATCGGCGGATGGCGGCCTTTCTCGACGATTGGGTGTTGCTCAAGCGCGGCGACCAGACGATCGATCGCTTGTTCCGCTACTGGTTCGAAGGCAAGTCGCTACCGGGGCAGACGCGCCGTTGGTCACTGGCACACGACGTGTTCGGCTGGGGGCGGTCCCCGGATCTGGAAGCCTCGACCGAGGGTTCTACACCCCCGCGTGTGGTTCCTGTTCCTGCTCCTATGCCCGCGCCCGCGCCCGCGCCCGCGTCCGTGCCCGTGCCCGCGGATTCGATTGATTCCGGGCAGCGCTCCGACGTCAACCCCTGAGTTTCATTGGCCTCGCCGGTTGGCCGATCAGGCAACCCGGTGAAAAGCCCAAGGAGGATCACCCAGTGAATGCGAAGTTCCGAGCAGCTTGTGCGGCGGCGTTGATCTTTGGCCTCGTGTCCCCATCCGCGGCTGGCGCGTCCGACGCTGGAATCACGGCGAATCCGGGTGCGTTGAGTGATGCCGAACTCGACCAGCGTATCGGCTGGCTGACCGAGACTCTCGATGCGACGGCCGGCTACTCGAAGTTCTGGCAGTACAGTTGGGCGAGCGGCTACTCGCTCGGCATCGCGATCGGTGCAGTACAGGCGGGGCTGACCGACGACAACGACACGCGCGTCAATGGCATCGTCACCGCATCGAAGGCCGTGATCGGAACCACACGCCTGCTGCTCAACTCGCACCCGGGTCGCCTCGGCGCCGATTCGATGCGAGTGATCGAAGGAAACGACCGCGCGGCGAAACTGCAGCGGCTCGAGGTGGGAGAATCTCAGCTGCAGCGTGTCTCGGAGCGCGCGCAGGAGCGACAGCGCTGGCAGCGCCACGCCGGCAACGTTGCTCTGAACGCCATCGGCGGGGGCTTCATCGCCGGCTTCGGAGATTGGGAAGATGCGCTGGTCTCGACCGCGGTGGGTATCGCGGTCGGCGAGCTGATGATCTTCACGTCGCCGAAGGCGGCCGCCACGAACCTCGACGACTACGAGCGGCGATTCGCGGGAGCGCCGAAGCGCGACGAATGGACGGTTACACTGGTGCCGACCGGCGCCGGAGCCTCGATTCGCATCGACTTCTGAGACGGGACCGATCGCGTCGGCAAGGCGCTCCCCGACGAAGCAATCACGCGTGCGTGTCGAGGAAGCAGTATCGTTCGCTGATCGAAGGGGTGTCACGAGCCAGGGGGAGCGAAGCGAGCCGCCGTATCCGGCAGGGGATTGGATGTCCGCGACACTTGACCGAGACACCACGCCGAGCGAGATCGCCCCGATGACCTCGGCTAGCAGGCGAGCGTCATGAATCGGGCCTTTAGCGCCGTTCAGGCCGCCTTCCACGAGCGCGAGACCCGCGCCTATCGCGTCCTCGGGAGGGTCGTCTGGGGGCTGATCCTCGCTTCGATCGTGCTGTTGATTGCGGAACCGCTCGTCCCGGACGACGGCCCCGGCCGCTCGTTTCTCCGGGCGGCGGACATCACTCTGCTGATGATCTTCGCAATCGAACTGATCCTTCGCGTCGCGACCTACGTGCCCCCCGATCTGAAGGTCTTCAAACGGCCTCCGTTGGGTCGCGCCCGCGTCCACGTGTTGGGGCGCATCCGTTACCTGATGCAACCGCTGATGTTGGTCGACCTGATCACCGTGCTCGCCCTCGTGCCGGAGTTGCGCGGGTTGCGAGCGCTGCGCTTGCTGCGTCTGTTGCGCACGGCTCGCGTCTTCCGATACGGCAACCCGTTCACCGGTCTCGCTCACGCCTTCGAGCGCGACCGCCTGCTGTTCGCGCTCGCGTTCTCGTTCGTAGGTCTGCAGGTCGTGCTGGGCGGCGGAAGCCTGTTCCTGATCGAGAGCCGGGCGAACCCGAGCTTGGCTTCGGCGGCCGACGCCGCCTGGTTCGCGTTGGTCACGATCACGACGGTCGGTTACGGGGACATCACACCGGTCACCCCGCTCGGACGCGTCGTATCGGGATTCCTGATGATTGGGGGCATGTTCTCTTTGGCGATGTTCGCCGGTATCGTCAGCCACAGCCTGTTGCACGCGGTGCTCAGCGTGCGCGAGGAGCAATTCCGGATGGGGAACTACGTCAATCACATCGTCGTGTGCGGGTACGAAGAGGGCATGCAACTACTGCTTCAGGCGCTTCTCGACGAGCACGATCCGGACAAGACCAAGATCGTGGTGTTCTCGAACCAGGAGCGACCGCTGGAGATTCCGTCCGAGTTGTACTGGGTTCAGGGCGACCCGACCAAGGAGAGCGAACTCGACAAGGTGCGCCTCGCGCAGGCAGGCGCCGTCCTCGTGGCGGGGGCGCGGCTCGCGAGCCCGCAACAGGCGGACGCGGCGACGCTGTTGATCCTGTTCACGATCCGTTCCTATCTGAAGAAGCAGCGCGCGACGTCACGCAGACGTGAGCCGGTCTACGTGGTGGCGGAGGTGCTGGATTCGGAGAACGTCGAACACGCGCGCGCCGCAGGAGCCGACGAGGTGATCGAAACCCGGCGCCTCGGCTTCTCGCTGCTCGCTCACTCGATCGAACACCATGGCGCGGCGGACACATTGAGCGAGGTCGTGTTGGGCGGCAAGAAGACGCTGTT
>JAJDAM010000544.1 GCA_029261905.1 Deltaproteobacteria bacterium | reverse complement strand
CACTGAGACCGGCCCGCGTACGCGAGCAGTTGTTGAGTGCGTCGGGCCGCATTCTGTGCGACCGCTTCGATCTCTTCGACTGATTCAGCAATCGGATCCCCAGGCGACAGATCCTCGAGCGCGAGGCTGGCATTGCCGAGGATGACAGTGAGTCGATCGTTGAAATCGCGCGCAATGCCGACTGCGAATACACCCAGACTTCGGAGCTTCTCCACATGTTGGATCTGGGTCTCGAGCGCGCGCCGCTGGAGTTCACCGCGACGTTGTGCGGTGATGTCGACGAACCGAAGTGAGTAGGCGACGACTTCGCCGCTGCGCGACGGAATGGGAGTTGCCGAAATTCGCAGCCAGAGGTCGTCTTCGGGCCCCTCGTGACCCAGCTTGCCGAGCTGAAACAGATGCCCGGCCTCCGGCTGGCGGGGATCTCGGAACGCACTCGCCAGGCCGGCACCGTCTCCGATGGGTTTTTCGTCGCCGGGACGTCGAAGCCGACGCGCCAATTCCGGGAATACTTCCTCTTCGTGCGAAAGTGGCATCCCGGGGAACAGTCGTCCGAGGGCCGGGTTCCAGAACATCAGACGTGCGTCGGTGTCGAGGAGTAGCATTGCGGTCGGGTCGTGGCGAAGGACTTCCGGCAAGGCGACCGGCAGCAATCTGAACAGCCGGTTGCGGAATACGCCGTAGGCGACGGTGATCCCGCCGGCACTCAGGCCCACGGCCGCGAAGTCCAGCGGGATCTGCCAAGGGCCGAATGCATACGCGGCACTGGTGGACAGCGGCATCAGCGTCGCGAGTCCGAGGATCCGCGCGCTTGCGCGATGATCGCGAGATCCGTGCTTGCGGGACAGCGCGAAGAACAACATCGCTGCACCCGCGACGAGCGGGTAGCAGACCCAGACGGCGACAGCGGTGCCCCAGTGCGGGATATTTCGTGCGTCGACCACTGGCGTGACGAACTGGCCGTGCCAGTGATTGGTGATCATCAGCAGCCACAGCGCGATCCCCAGCCCGATCGGAACCCGTGCCCAGGGTCCGCTGAGCCAGGCGTAGCCGAGCCCTTTCCAGCGCACGTAAGCGACCGCGACTACCCACCACGACACGACCGTGCCGATGCTGCCGGTGAACAACAGCGAAACTGCGATCTCCTCCTGCCAGAATTCCGTGGTGAACGAGGTCGCCAGGTCGCCGACGACCCAGCACCAGGCCAGTACGTTGCAGACGAGGACCGAGGGCCACAGCGGGGTCGGGGGACGACGCACCCACAAAAAGACGGCCAGGCCCGACAGGACCAGCACGGAAATCCAGCTGGGAATGCTCCAGAGACTCACGATCCCAGTATATGGCCCAAACGCCGCTTGCGATCGCAAATGGCGGAAATTGGCCGCTACAACAGCTCCAAATGGCCTCTGGCGCCGATTCGGGCGTCCCGGCCGCACAGCTCTTCGGTCTGCGCTGCGGCCAGAAGGTCGGGATCTGTCGAAGTGCCCCAGGCCCGCTCTGCTTCCGGTGTTCGGCATGCGGCGAACAGCTTGATGCGTTGTCCATCGGGACCCGGTTCGTACTGCACGCTGTAGGACTCGACGTGCGCGGGACCGATGTAGTTCTCGACGGTCCGGCACGAAGGCAGCTGCGCGAGTTCGGCGCCGGTATCGGCGTGTCGAAAGCCGCTCTCGGGTGGCGTGGTCGAGTAGATCGCGTGGGCGTGCTTTGCGAGGTAGCCGCCAAGCGAAGAAACGAGCCCCAGGCTGCCGGGATCCCCTCGAAGTCGCCCGCACATCTGGGCGATGGCGTGCAACACGTAGCTGTTGAAGGGGCCACCAGCGAACGTCAAACCACCGGTCACCGTCAATGGACGGCGTTCGTCGATGCCGAGTGCTCGCGCTCCCATCTGTACCGCGGAGGGAAAGCAGCTGTACAGGTCGACATGGTCGATCGCATCGATATCGACCCCGGCCAGTTCGAGCGCGCGCTGGCCGTTGATCCGCATCGCAGGTTGATCGTCCAGGGTCTCGAGCTTTGACACCGGGCGAGTAATCGGACCATCCGTTGCGGCGTGGAGGTACACGAGCCGGTCGCGCGGAACACCCGCCTGAATTGCCGTGCTCTCGGAGCACACGATCGCCGCAGCCGCCTGGTCGACCACCATGTTGGCGGTCATCAGCTTGGTGTAGGGAAACGAAATCATGCGGTTTTCGGTCGTGACGGTCCGGATCTGCTCGGCGCTCTTTGCGTCGCGAATCCACGCATTCGGGTTCCCGGCTGCCACCGAACTGAAGCCGGCCCACAGGTTCGATAGGCGTTCGATGTGGTCGGCGTGCGATTCTCCACGCGCGAACCGCATCGCATTTTCGAACAGCGCGTAGATCAGTGTGGGCCGCCGCAGCCCGATCGCGATCTCGTAGGGCGTGACGACTTCGCCGTCGTGCGCAATCGCCACGTCGGGCCACGAATCGGTCTGGATCGTCTGTTTCAGTTCCACACCGGCCGCGCGAGCCCGGCGCATGCTGTGCTGACCTTCGCCTCCGCAAACGATCACGATGTCTCGCTCTCCGGCGACGATCTGGCGAGCCGCGTCGGTGATCATGAACTGGACCATGTTGCCGCTGATCGGGGCGATCACGGTTTCGGGGCTCTGTGCGGAGAAGTGTTCGGCGAGCAGCTTTCCGGGATTCGAATAGTCCCACAGGCCCTTCGGGACGCGAATCGAATCGGCGCGGGCCAACAGGCTCGGTGCATGCGCATCCTCACCCGCGAGTTCCATCGCCTGAATCATCAGCTGCAGTGGCTCGAGCGCTCTCGCGGGGTCGGGCGATCGTTGCTGGACCTGTCCAACCCCAACAATTACGGGGCGTCTCGTTTCGGAACTCAGTGCGCTCTCCAATCTTCTCTCGATCGTCTCGCGGTTACTGCCTACCCGTTTGTTCGGTGTGAGACGATAGCCGGCAGCCTGTTGCATGGATGTGTTGTCGCCGGGCCTGACTCAAGTCGAACACGGCTGCGGCCGAAGGACCGCCTTGACGCTTCGTGATGTAGCCGATAGATTGCCGCGGCTTTTCGCGTACGAACCTCACCGCGAAAATCAGCGGGCGAAGAGCAACGAGGCTTTGGAATTGGACTTGGAGAGAATGACTCGGATGATACTCACGCGATGACAATCCTCTCGCGCCAGACGGCTGAATCGGCCGCAACGGTTGCGCTCCGCGCCGGCAGTGACTCGTCGCTGCTTGGTTGCTGTGAGCTGCATCCGATGCCGCGGCCGTGGTCCGTCGAGCGGGGAGCGAATCGTTCGGACGCGCAGGTACCGGCAGCCTTTGGTGGCGGGAATCAGGCGGGTGGCAAGTGCCATGCAGATTCGATCGTTGCGCGAGGAGGCAGGGCACCCTAGAGGCACAGGAAACTTCGGATTCCTCGACCTTCTGGGTGCAAACCCGGAAGGTTTTTTTTTGCGCGTTTCTTTCCTGGGCCGACTGAAGAGACGACTGAAGAGACGACTGAAGCGCACAGCGACACAACGGAATCGAGCCAATCATGACAGCCGAAATTCGAAGCAGTGATCAACACATCATCGAGCGGTACACCGACCAGCCGGGTCGAATGCCGTTGGATCTGCGCCGTCGCATCGAGCAGCGCTGCGGTGGTCATCCGGTGCAGCTCTATGCGCTGGCGGATCTCGATGCCGCGATGAACCTGTCGCTCACCTGGTTGACACTGGGGCCGCGGCAGATCGCCGTCGCCAGCCAGCCTGCGGGGCTCGGTCGCAGCGAAATCCGGATCATCGAACGCGAGCGGATCGGGGGTGTGCGCGAGGCGCCCGGGCTGAGCTGTAACGTTTTGACGATTCTGGGGAAACCCGGTGAGCCCGCGCTGGCGGTGGTCCGCTATACGCATCGACAACGTCGTGCGATGGAGAACATCGTCTTCCTGCTCGAGGAGCAGATCGAGGGACGTGACGTGTTGGCCGATTCGGGCGACGGGTCCGCATCGAGAGATTCGCGACGCGACTCGTCGGCGGACCGGCTCGGAGACCCGGAGTACGTAGAAGGCCTCGCGGGCCCGATTCGGCAAGCGCAGGCGATGGTGGCCAAGAACGAACTCGCCGTACTCTGGCGTCTGCTCGCGTACCTGGTTCCGTACCGAAGGCAATTGACGATCGGAATGTCGGCCGCGGCGGTGATCACATTGTGCAGTCTGATCCCGCCGTATCTGGCTGGCTTCTTGATCGACGATGTGGTCGAGCCGAGCCAGAGCGGGTTGCTTCCGGTCGACGAGGCCGCGAGAACGGCCTGGCTCGCCGTCGGAGCGATCGCAAGCGTCTACGTGCTGCGCCAGTTTGCAGCCTGGATTCGGCTTCGGTTGATGGCGGTGTTGGGAGAATGGGTCGCTCGCGATCTTCGCACGGATCTGTATGAGCACATGCAGAAGCTCAGTTTGAGTTTCTATTCACGCAAAAAAACCGGCAGTCTGATCACCCGGGTCAGCTCGGATACCGACAGGCTGTGGGAGTTCCTGGCGTTTGGTGTGGTCGATGTCTCGCTGTCACTGGTGATGCTGATCGGGTTGGCTTGCGTGCTGTTGACGTTGGACTGGCGGCTGGGTCTGTTGATGACGCTTCCGGTGCCGCTTCTGTGTTGGTTCATCTATCTGCACGGCGAGAAGTTGAATCGGTTGTTCCTGCGCGCCTGGCGCAAGTGGTCGAGTGTGACCGACGTACTCGGTGACACGATTCCCGGAATGCACGTCGTCAAGGCGTTCAGTCAGGAGGATCGCGAGATCGATCGCTTCAATCTTCGAAACCGTGATGTGACGAGCGAGTTCAATCGGATTCACACCATGTGGACGACGTTCTGGCCACTGCTGATGATGGCGATCCATGCCATGACGGTCGGGGTGTGGGCATTCGCGCTGCCGCGATTGCTCGGCACGGGCGAGCCCGCTCTCAGCGCGGGAACGTTCGTCTCCTTCCTGCTGTACACCACGATGTTCGTCGCACCGATCGAGATCATCGGCCAGGTGGCCCGAATCTTGAACCGTGCAACGACATCCGCACATCGTGTGTTCGAGGTGCTCGATACAGAGCCGGAGATCGTCGAGAAGTCGACACCGACTCGGCTGTCGCCGATACAGGGGCGCGTGTCGTTCGAGAACGTGACGTTCGGGTACGACGGATTGCGCCAGATCATTCGGGGCATCGATTTCGATGTCGCGCCGGGAGAGATGATCGGCCTGGTGGGCCCGTCGGGTGGTGGCAAGTCGACGATCACGAACCTGATCGCTCGCTTCTACGATGTCACCGGCGGTTCCGTGAAGATCGATGGGGTCGACGTGCGTGACCTGGACACCGGAGAGTTTCGATGCCAGTTGGGGATGGTCCTCCAGGACCCGTACCTGTTTCACGGGACGATCCTGGACAACATTCGCTATGGGAGACCCGATGCGGATGTCGAGCAGGTGATCGATGCGTCTGAAGCGGCCAACGCTCATGACTTCGTCTGTCAGTTGGAACACGGCTACGACACGATCGTCGGCGAGCGAGGGCATACCCTCTCGGGTGGTGAGCGTCAGCGAATCTCGATCGCACGGGCAGTGCTGGGCAATCCGCGCATCCTGATTCTCGACGAGGCCACGAGCAGTGTCGACACCGAAACCGAGCGAAACATCCAGGAAGCACTGGAGAGGTTGGTGGCGGGTCGGACCGTACTGGCGATCGCGCACCGCCTGTCCACGCTTCGGCGCGCGAGTCGACTGTTCGTGATCGAAAAGGGTCGGATCTCGGAGCAGGGCACACACAGTGAGCTGCTCGAACACGAAGGCAGCACGTATCGGCGGCTGTACGAGATGCAACGAGAACTCGCACATGCGGTCTGATCCAGAGTGGGGAATGGAATATGAACTCTCGAAACGAGAAACAACGGGTGGCGGTGATGCGACATACCCGTGATCTGATGCCCTCGACCGGTTTCGGTTCGGCTCGGCCGAAGGCTTCTTCGGCCCTCACGTTGGAGCGAAGGGTCGACGGGCAGTTGTGGGCCAGCCAGCGCGACAAGCAGTTGCCCGTCTGGGTATCGCGCTGTTTTCCCTGGTCCGAACCGAGCCGATTCATCAGCCTGAGGGACACCGAAGACGAGGAGTTCGCGTTGGTTCGCGATCTCGAGCACCTCAGCCCAGGCTCACGTGCCGCGCTGGAAATCAGCCTGGCGGAGGCTGGTTTCGTCCTCGAGATCATCGGGGTCGAGTCGTGCGAGGAAGAAGTCGAAATCCGGACCTGGGTGGTGCGCACGCGACAGGGGCGGCGTTCGTTCCAGACACGGCGCGACGAATGGCCGCGCGACATGCCCGGAGGCGGCTTGCTGATCAGTGATGTATCGGGCGATCTGTTCTATGTGCCCGACACCGAATCGCTCGATTCGAAGAGTCGCAGTCTGTTGTGGGCTTTCGTCGATTGATGGCGTGCCCCGATCCGAGCGATGCGGCGCGGTAGGGCTCCGGCTCTACCGCGTCCGTCCGGATCGACGCCGCAAGAGCGCGGTGGTGACGACGACCGCCACGAAGAGCGCGTCGGATGTCGGTTCGGGGACACGGAACACTTCGCCGCTGTCGTCTGCCGGAGAGTTCGATGGGGAGCCGAGCTTCGTGATGTAGAGGTTCCCGGCCGCGTCTTCACCGATGGATGAGATCGGGTCGAAGTTTCCGACGTCGGGCGCAAAACGTGGATCGGCGTTGAGCGTGTGATCGGTCAGATCGGTGAAGTTGGTGCCGTCGAATTGGCTCGGGTCGGCACCGTCGAGACGCAGGGACCAGAGTCGACTGGTGAAGTGATCGCCAAAGAAATAGCTGCCCTGCAGCGAGTCGATCGGACCTCGGTACACCACGCCGCCGATGACGGCAAACCCAGCGAAACCGACGGAACCGTGTGGGTAGTCGAAGATCGGATCGATCGCGCCGGGCGCTTCTCCGCCAACGGAGCCCGGGGTCTCCAGGGTGCCTTCGCGCAGGCGCCAACCGAAGTTCGTGCCGGCCGCTCCGGCCAGTTGAACGTCGATCTCTTCGCGCGTGTCCTGCCCCACATCGCCAATGTAGAGGTCTCCGGTTTCGCGATCGAAGCTGGCGCGATAAGGGTTTCGCAACCCGTAACTCCAGACCTCGTCGGCACCCGCGGCGTCGACGAACGGGTTGGTCGCTGGAATGGCGTAGTTCCGGTTCGCGTCTGCCGGGAAGTCGTCACTGTCGACGTCGATGCGCAGGATCTTTCCGAGCAGGCTGTCGAGGTCCTGGCTGTTGCCCGTGTCTGCCGTGTGCCCGGAGCCGGTGTCATTCGCGTTGCCGCCATCCCCGGTCGAAATGTAGAGGTAGCCGTCGAGAGGGCCGAACCCGATCCATCCGCCGTTGTGATTGCGTTGCGGTTGCTCGATGGTGAGCAGCCGGGTCTCGTTGGGCAGCGCAACGTCGGGATCTGCCGACGTCGCATAACGGGCAATTACCGTGTCGTCATTGGCTTGGGTGTAGTTGACGTAGAACAGACCGTTTGTCGAATAGGACGGATGGAACGCCAGGC
>JAJDAM010000543.1 GCA_029261905.1 Deltaproteobacteria bacterium | reverse complement strand
GCAGCTCGAGATCATGATCAGGTCGGGCTTGATTTCGCGCAGCGATTTCCAATCGAGGCCGTACTGGCCGACGATATCGGGTGCGAACGATTCGGTGACCACATCGGCCCATTCCACCAATTCGAGGGCGACCTTGCGCCCCTCGGGTTTCGACAGGTCGAGTGTCACGCCGAGTTTGTTTACGTTGGCGGATTGAAACGCGCTGGACGTCTCGAGATGCGGTTGGCCGAATCGGAAGGGTTGAATGACGCGCAACGTGTCGATGTGCTGCGTCGATTCGACGTGAACGACCGTGGCGCCGTAGTCTGCGAGCATCCGCGTGGCGCCGGGGCCGGCGAGGATCCAGAACAGATCCAGGATCTTCACGCCCTCGAGCGGGAGCCGATGGGTGGCCTTCCCGCGCGTTGCTTGCTCGGCCTGGTCGACGGTCGCGAACGAGGTCGGGCAGCGAGCCGGCTCGCTGCGGATCTCGTCGCCGTGCTCGTCGATTCGAGGGGGCGGCAGGCGGTATGTGATCGGTGATCGGGCGAACTTGGCGAACGCTCCGGGAAACCTGGCCGCACCGCGGCCGTCCGGGCGTTCGACGAGTTGGGGAAACTCGCGGTCGGCGAACTGCTCGCTATCGACGACTTCGTCCAGATCGAGAACCGGCGCCAGCAGCAGCTTTTTCACGAGTGCAGCCTCGAGCAGTTCCGCTTTGGTCTTGGTGGCCAAGAAGCTGCAGAGTGCCCGGTCGGTGGTGTCGAAAGCATCTGCGCCGAGTTCACCGGAAGCCAGGCGTCCGGCGAAAGAGTTCCAATGTTCTTCCATCAGTTCGGGGCTTCCGTGCCCCTCTTCGATCGCCCACCCGAGCAGGCGGTTCATGAAGTGACCGGTGCTCGCGAGAAACGCGGGACCGAGAATCACCCAGCCGTCTTTGACCCGATACCGGGACGGAATGAATGCCGCACCCACCTGCGCGCCTCCCGAGACACGGCGCGCGGGTGGGCTTTCCACCGCAGCATCCAGTGAGCGGAACATGGTTGCGAGCGTGACCGACTGCTGGGTAGAAATGTCTACCCATTGGCCGCGGCCTGAGGACTTTCGCGACGCGTGAGCGAGCAAGGCACCGACCGCCGCGTCGGCTCCCGCGTGCGCGTGGGCCTGCGCGACCGCGACGCGGACGGGGGGCCGCTCGATCTCACCCGAAAGGTAGGCGACGCCACCGGCACAACTCTGCGTCAGGTCCGTGTCTGCCCAGCCCGCTTTCGGGCCATCCTGTCCGAAGGCAGAGATCGATACATAGACGAGGCCGGGATTGATGGCGCGGAGGTCGTCGTAGCCCAGGCCCAGTTCCGTCATGCGTCCCGGGACTTCGGACTCGATCCAGAAATCGGCGCCCGCAGCGAGCCGGCGGGCGATTTCGCGATCCGGTTCGTGCTCGAGATCCAACGCGATGCTGCGTTTGTTGCGCGCGTAGGCCCACCAGAACAGCGAATTTTCGGCAGATCGCGTGTCGTCTGCAAAGGGACCGACTTCTCGGGCCGAGTTGCCGGCGCGCGGTTCGATGCAGATCACGTCGGCTCCGAGATCGGCGAGGATCTGGCCGCACAGCAGGCCGCGCTCGTTGGCGAGATCGATCACGCGATACGGGCTCAGCATCGCCGCATTCTACGCGAAACCCGCTTCGGAACGGGCGTCTGGAAGTCGAGCTGCACGATGGACCGCAGGGTGCCGCGGCCCGGCTTGACGGGGGTCTCCGACGCGTGCTAGCCAGTTGACGTGAGCTGGCAATCCGAACCCGAAGCAGAGTTGTTGACCATCGCCCAAGTTCGTGAAATCGCGGGTGTTTCTGCGCGTACGCTGCGTTATTACGAAGAGCTGGAGCTGCTGCCAGGCGTGCGAAGACGGGCCGGCGGACGCCGTGTCTACGGCCCGGACGAAATCGAGCGGTTGCGCTTCATTCAACGCCTGAAGACGCTGGGCTTGTCGTTGGCGGAGATCAAGCAACTCAATGCGGTCTACCAGATCCAGGGTTCCACACACGCCATGTTGTCGCACTTGGAGAAACTCCTGGACGACCAACTCACCGTAGTGGACGGTCGAATTTCCGAACTGACCGCACTGCGCGACGACATCCAGAAATACGGTGACCACGTCGTCAGCCGGCTCAAGAGCACTGGAAAGAAGGGGAAAGTCACATGACGACCGCAGGGGCCACCATCCTCGACTTTCCGCCTCGCAAGCCGCCGATCCGTGTCGTGACTGCGGCATCGCTGTTCGACGGACACGACGCGGCGATCAACATCATGCGGCGGATCTTGCAGGCGCAGGGCGCCGAGGTGATCCACCTCGGCCACGATCGATCCGTAGAAGAGATCGCCGCAGCCGCGGTCCAGGAAGACGCACACGCAGTCGCCGTTTCATCCTACCAGGGCGGACACATGGAGTTCTTTCGCTACCTGGTGGACCGCCTGGCCGAGTTCGGAGCGGGACATATTCGCGTGTACGGTGGGGGCGGAGGCACGATCACGAAAGCCGAGGCGGATGCACTCGCCGACCACGGGGTCGCCCGGATCTTCCTCCCCGAAGACGGTCGCGCGCTCGGCCTCGAGGGAATGATCGGCCTCATCATCGAGGATTGCTCGACGGCGCGAAGCGGCGAGACGCCGCCCGAGATCGACGCGCTCTCTCCGTCGACACCGGCTGCTGTCGCGCGCGCGATTACCTGGATGGAGGCGTGCCCCGACGACGCGGCGTTGTCCCAGATGTCGGTCCGGCTCGCTGACAAGAGGCGAAGACCGCCCGCACCAGTCGTGGGTTTCACGGGTACCGGCGGGTCTGGGAAATCCAGCGTCGTCGACGAACTCGTCCGGAGATTTCGCGGGGAGTTCCCGGATCGCAGTATCGGGATGCTGTTGGTCGACCCCACGCGTCGTCGTTCGGGTGGCGCCCTGTTGGGCGACCGGATTCGGATGAACTCGATCGGCGGAAGCGGCGTATTCGTCCGATCGCTCGCGACGCGCCAGGCGCATCTGGCGCTCTCCGCGGCGGTGGGCCGCGCGGTTCGCGTACTGCAGGCATCCGATTTCGATCTGATCCTGGTCGAGACCGCAGGGATCGGTCAAAGCGACTCGGAAATCGTCGATCTCGCGGATGCGTCGATCTACGTGATGACGCCCGAATATGGCGCTCCTTCACAGCTCGAGAAGATCGACATGCTCGACCTCGCTGATTTCGTCGTGGTCAACAAGTTCGACCGGGCCGGCGCGGACGATGCACTGCGCGATATCCGCAAGCAGTGGCGCCGCAATCGCACCGAGTTCAGCGTCCCCGACGGCGACGTGCCTGTGTTTCCGACGGTCGCACGCCAGTGGAACGATTCCGGCGTCAACCGGCTCTACATCGCACTCCGAAGTGTGCTTGCGGGTGAGAATCTCGAAGCGGTCGAGCCTGTCGCCGGTTCCGACGCGCGAGCATTGATTGCCGGATCGCGTTCGCGTTATCTCGCAGAAGTGGCGGACACCGTTCGCGGTTGGAAGGCAGCCACCGAGGTGCAGGCGGAACGCGCCGGCGACGCAGCCGCCATTGCTCGGACGCTACGAACACTCGGTGCCCCGATCGAATCCGAGTGGACCCCGTCGGGCCGTACCGATGAGAGCACGGACGATCCCAAGCTGGCGCCGCTGTGCGGGGAACTTCGCGGGCGCTACGACGCGTTGCTCACCGACCTGGATGAATCCTCGCGCCGGGAACTCGCCGCCTGGCCCTCGCGACGGGCTGCGTACGCCGCGTCCGAGCAGGAATATTCGGTTCGCGGAAAGAGCATTCGCGTCGAAAACTTCACGCTGACGCTGTCTCACAGTGCGCTCCCCAAGGTCGCGTTGCCGCGCACGCGCGATGCCGCCGAGCTGCTTCGCTTCATTCGACTCGAAAACCTTCCGGGTCATTTTCCGTTTACCGCGGGCGTATTTCCGTTCGAACGGCAGGGCGAGGACCCGACGCGGATGTTTGCCGGAGAGGGGCCGCCCGAGCAGACGAATCGCCGTTTTCACATCCTGGCGAAGTCTCAGCCCGCCGCGCGTTTGTCGACCGCGTTCGACAGCGTGACGCTGTACGGACGCGACGCGCATGAACGGCCCGACATCTATGGGAAGGTCGGAAATTCGGGCGTGTCGATCTGCACGCTCGACGATGCGAAGAAGCTCTACTCCGGCTTCGACCTCTGTGCGCCATCGACGTCTGTTTCGATGACGATCAACGGCCCCGCACCGATGATTCTCGCGTTCTTCCTCAATGCGGCGATCGACCAGGGCGTGGAAAAACACCTCGCTGAAACGGGTCGGCTCGAGGGGGTCCAGCGCGAACTCGCCTCCCGCAACCTTCCGTGTTACAGCGGGCCATTGCCCGAGGGCCACAGCGGCCTCGGACTGGCGCTGCTCGGTGTTTCGGGTGAGGAGTTCGTGGATGCCGACACCTACGCGCGGATCCGGTCCGAGGTGCTGGCCAACGTTCGCGGAACGGTACAGGCCGACATCCTGAAAGAAGACCAGGCGCAAAACACCTGTATCTTCTCTACGGACTTCGCGTTGTCGATGATGGGAGACGTGCAGGAGTACTTCATCGCGAACCGGGTTCGCGGTTTCTACTCCGTCTCGGTGTCCGGCTATCACATCGCCGAGGCGGGCGCGAATCCGATCACGCAGCTTGCGTTCACGTTGGCCAATGGTTTCACGCTGTGTGAGTACTACCTGGCGCGCGGAATGGCGGTCGACGACTTCGCGTCGAATTTCTCGTTCTTCTTCAGCAACGGTCTGGACGCCGAGTACACCGTGATCGGTCGGGTGGCGCGTCGCATCTGGGCGATCGCGATGCGCGAGATGTACGGTGCATCGGAGCCGAGCCAGAAGCTCAAGTATCACACGCAGACTTCGGGCCGGTCGCTCCACGCACAGGAAATGGCGTTCAACGACATCCGGACCACGCTTCAGGCGCTGATGGCGTTGCAAGATCGCTGCAACAGCCTTCACACGAACGCCTACGACGAAGCCGTGACGACGCCGACCGAAGAGTCGGTCCGTCGCGCCGTTGCGATCCAGCTGATCATCAACCGGGAGCTCGGGCTTTCGCAAAACGAAAATCCGCTGCAGGGCTCCTTCATCGTCGACGAACTGACGGACATCGTCGAGGAAGCCGTGTTGAAGGAATTCGAGCAGATTTCGTCTCGTGGTGGCGTGTTGGGTGCGATGGAAACCCAGTATCAGCGCGGCAAGATCCAGGACGAGAGCCTCGCCTATGAAACCTTGAAGGACTCGGGTGAGTTGCCGATCATCGGCGTCAATACGTTCGAGAACCCCGAGCCGGAAGGCCAGCTGAAGGCAGTGGAGCTGGTTCGATCCTCGGACGAGCAGAAACAACGTCAACTGCAAAATCTGCGCGACTTCCAGGCGCGCCACGCAGCGCACACCCAGCCCGCACTGGACCGCTTGGCACAGGTTGCAGAAGGCGGTGGAAACGTATTCGCCGAACTGATGAACACGGTGAGGGTGGCGAGTCTGCAGCAGATCACCGATACGCTCTTTGCCGTCGGCGGTCGATACCGTCGATCCATGTAGAAGGTGCCAGAATCGGTCGCAAGCCGAGAGTTGGCGATGCCCTGATCCAATCAATTTTTAGTGCAGTTTTCCACAAGGCTATTTGCCAAGGGCTCTCTACCAAGGGCTCTCTACTAAGGGCTATGGTTTCGCGTTTTCCAAGATCCAGCTCGAGTGACAGGAGACCCCGATGAGCGACAAGCAAAAGGCCGACCTCGCGAAGTGGCGCGAACTCGCGAGCCAAGAACTCCGCGGCGCGAACCCGGAAGATCTCGTCTGGAACTCGCCAGAAGGCCTGAAGATCAAGGCACTCTATACGGCGGCAGACATCGAAAATCTCGAGTGGACCGACAGTCTGCCGGGCGCGGCGCCGTTCATTCGCGGACCGCGCGCGACGATGTACGCCAACCGCCCCTGGACGATCCGGCAGTACGCCGGGTATTCGACCGCCGAGGAATCCAATGCCTTCTATCGACGGAATCTCGAGGCGGGCCAGAAGGGCCTTTCCGTCGCGTTCGACCTCGCGACCCACCGCGGCTACGACTCCGATCACCCGCGCGTAACGGGCGATGTCGGCAAGGCCGGCGTGGCGATCGATTCGGTCGAAGACATGAAGCTGCTGTTCGATGGGATTCCGCTCGACCAGATGTCGGTTTCCATGACGATGAATGGCGCCGTGTTGCCGATTCTCGCCGCGTTCATCGTGGCCGGAGAAGAGCAGGGCGTCCCGGTCGAGAAGCTGACCGGAACCATCCAGAACGACATTCTCAAGGAGTTCATGGTTCGTAACACCTACATCTACCCGCCCGAACCGAGCATGCGTTGTGTGGCTGACATCATCGAGTTCACGAGCCAGAAGATGCCCAAGTTCAACTCGATCTCGATCAGCGGCTATCACATGCACGAGGCGGGTGCGACGACCGTGCTGGAGTTGGCGTTCACGCTGGCTGACGGGCTCGATTATGTGCGGGCGGCGCTCTCGAAGGGACTCGGGATCGATCAGTTCGCGCCGCGCTTGTCGTTCTTCTGGGCGATTGGAATGAACTTCTATCTCGAGATTGCGAAAATGCGCGCGGCGCGTTTGCTGTGGGCCGAGTTGATCGAGCAGTTCGAACCCAAGGACCCGCGCTCGACGATGTTGCGCACGCACTGCCAGACGTCCGGAGCGAGCCTGACCGAGCAGGATCCGATCAACAACGTGATTCGGACCACCGTCGAGGCGATGGCAGCGATCTTCGGCGGCACGCAGTCGCTTCACACCAATGCCTATGACGAGGCTCTGGGGCTGCCGACCGACAACACGGCGCGCACGGCGCGCAACACGCAGCTGATTCTGGCCGAAGAGACCGGAATCCCGGCGGTGATCGATCCGTGGGGCGGTTCGTACTTCATGGAGTCGCTCACTGCGAGCGTTGCCGACGAGGCGCGCAAGATCATCGCCGAGGTCGAAGGACTCGGAGGAATGACCAAGGCGATCGTCGAAGGCATGCCGAAGTTGCGCATCGAAGAGTGCGCGGCACGACGCCAGGCGCGCGTCGATCGCGGCGACGACACGATCGTCGGTGTCAACAAGTACCAGCTGGCCGAAGAGGGCGAGTTGGACCTGCTCGACATCGACAACCAGGCGGTACGCGAATCGCAGATCGCGCGGTTGAAGAAGATGCGCGCCAGTCGGTATCAGGGAGACGTCGATCGTGCCCTGGAAGCGCTGCAACGAGTCGCCGAAACCGGCGACGGCAACCTGCTGCAGGCTTCGGTCGATGCAACGCGCGTCCGAGCCAGTGTCGGAGAAATCTGCGAGGCGCTCGAGAAAGTCTTCACGCGCTATCGAGCGAACGTGCAGGCGGTATCGGGCGTGTACAGCAGTGTGTACCAGGGCGACGAGGAGTTCGAGTCGGTGCTGGCGGAAGTGAAGGCGTTCGAAAAAGAGGAGGGCCGTCGCCCCCGTATCCTGATCGTCAAGCTCGGGCAGGATGGCCACGACCGCGGCATGAAAGTGATCGCGACCGCATTCGCCGATTTCGGTTTCGACGTCGACATCGGACCGCTGTTCCAGATTCCGGAGGAGGCGGCGCGAATGGCCGTCGACAATGACGTCCACGCGATCGGCATTTCCAGTCAAGCCGCGGGTCACAAGACGCTGGTGCCCGAACTCATCAAGGCACTCAAAGACATCGGGGCAGACGGAATCACCGTGGTGCTGGGTGGAATCATTCCGCCAAAGGACTACGACTTTCTGCGCAAAGCCGGCGTCGACGCGATCTTCGGTCCCGGCACGGCAATCCCGGGTGCGTGTCGCGAAGTTCTGAACGTGATCCGAGAACGGTCGAAATGACCCGAAGCAGTGACCGCTCAGCCTCCGAGGCGGCGGATGCGATTCGGCGCGGCGATCGTCGGGTGTTGGCCCAGACGATCACGCTCTTGGAGAGCAAGCGGCCCGATCAGGCCAGCCGGGGGCAGGACGTACTCGAAGCGCTCGTTGCGCGCACTGGCAATTCGATCCGGATCGGCATCACCGGCCCGCCGGGGGTCGG
>JAJDAM010000542.1 GCA_029261905.1 Deltaproteobacteria bacterium | reverse complement strand
CGATACGGGCGGTGAGGCAGATTGACGTGGATGAAGTCGAGCGTGGGACGGGATTCGTCTGTCACTTGATCTGCCAATGAACCGCGATCAGCAATGCGATCGAGGAACTGCGCGAAGATCCAGCTGGCATCGGCCCTGCGGCGACGAATTCCATCGCTTCGCTGGATGCCCCCAAAATTCTTCCATGTGGTGGTGACGTCTGGAAGTGTCTCGGAGGCGCCGTCGGGTAGCAATCGATTCAGGTAGAGGACCACCAGATCCGATGCGATCGACTCGAGGCGCTCGCCTCTCGAATCGTTGGGGTCGCACAATTCGGGCGGGCAGAGGCGCGTGAAGGGTTCGATCACGTTGAGCGAGCGTTCCGTTGCCAACAACGTAAAGAGGTTTTCGGGGTACTCGGCCGCAGTCGCAACCCGGACCTGATCGGGGTATTGCCCGGTCAGGATTGCCGGTAGCGCGTACGTGGTCCGCTCGGCCACCGTCGTCGCGTTGTAGTACCAGGTAGCGCGCTCGGCCAGCGCGGCGAAATGGGGGTGCCGAACGAGATCGATCGAGCCCTCGTCATCCAACAGCGAATTCAACGGCAACGCATCGAAGACCACGACGACGACCGGAACATCGCTTTTCGGTCCCATCGAACCGGCCGCAACCGAAGTCCAGCTCCGCGGTTCACCGACGACGCCAGCCACATTCCACAAGAACAGAACTGGGAAAAGCAGCAATGCCGGCGTCAGCAGCGTCACGAACGCGCGCAAGGGCGCGACCCGCAGATAGGCGATCGCACCGACGACTCCCAGCGCGGCCGCTGCGCCGAACTCCAACCCACGGTTGGCCCCCATCGATTCGAGGCCAGGCAGTGCGATCGCTGCGAGCCCGCACGCCACCCAACCGCCAGTCACTGCTTGCGAATTCGGCCCGAGGAGCTTCGCGATCCCCCAAGCCACCGCCGCCAGCACACCCGGAACTCCGACCCCCAGCCCGAGCGCGATCCAGCCGACATCGACCGAATCGACCTGGTGCGCGACGAGGAACTCGACGTTTCGCGCCACCAGTTCGAACAACGGCTGCGACACCGCAAAGGCCGCCAGCACCGCAATATGCAATCCAACCAGAGCTGGCCGGTCACCTTCCCGAGCGGTCATCAGCGCCGACCGCCGTACCAGATGAAGTACGGGACGCAGCTTGCAAAGAAAAACAGCAACACCCCGACCGCCGAGATTCGCGCACGACCCCGGAAGCGCGCACGCGACGAGCCCCAGTGCTGTAGCGCGTGGCTCGCATAGACGATCAGAATCGGCATCCACGGCAAGCGAAACCGGGTATCCGCGTTCGCCAGCACATGAACAAGCATGGCGGCCCCAATGACCGCCCCCGCCAACCACCGGCCTCCACCCGCCGGCGCCGAAGCGAACCCCAACACACCGATCACGAATACGATCACGTAGCCACCGATCGCCAACGCGCCAAGTACCGCATTCGTCGCCGGGCCGATCTCTCCGTAGGCACCGCGGCGAGCCTTGTACAACAGATACGAATCGGGCGTCAGAAGCAGCGTCGGATTCAAGACGAGCTTCTTTCCGATCCATCCCGGCTGCTCTTCGCGCACCTTCTCCCAGAAATGGCGGCGCGCGAAGTCCATCCGCTCGATTTCACCCGCTGTCGAAAAATATTCGCGCTCGAACTTCACATGTTCCGGTCCGTCCTGCAGCATCCAGTCTTTCTTCTCGAGCGTGTTGCCTTGCGCGGCTGCAAACCACCCGATCGACGAGACCGGCACGAAGCGTCCGTGCACGGTGTAGTTCCGAACCGTCCAGGGTACGACGACCAGAGCTGCGAACAACAGCATCGCAAACCCGTCGCCGAGCGCGCGCTTTCGAGCAGGCCCGGCGGCTTGGTAGACCCACCAGAACGCGCTGATCGCAACCACCGGAATCGCGGCCTCGCGCGTCAATCCGGCCACTCCGAACACCAACCCCAGCAACATCGCGCGCACGCGGCTGGGCCTGTCCTTCGCATGGACGACACCAGCCAGTCCACCGACAACCAGCATCGCGAACAGCGACTCGGACCATAGATAGTGGCTGTACGCGATGAAGTTGGGATACAGCGCCGCGATCGCGGAGGCCAACAGCGCACAGGAGCGGCCAAACAGCGCCCAGCCGAGCAACCCCGTCGCCAAGACGAGTGCCGTCGAAAGTGCCACCTCTACGTACAGGAATCGACGGACGGTCTGTTGCAGGTGTTCCCGCTCCAGCGGATCCCCGCGCCCGTCCAGTTGCTCGGAGACCTCGCGCGGGACGAAGAGCGACAACAGAAAAGCGTGGGCAGGGGGGCGCCATAGCCGAGAGGACTTCTTGAATACATGCCCACGCCCCTGCGCGATGTTCAGCGCTGTATTCACGTAGTAGCGCTCGTCACCCAGCAGGTGAACCGGATACGTCGCTTCCATTGCAGCGAGCCTGACGAGTCCGGCGAACAACCCGATCGCGATCAGTACGAGCGCAGTCCGCGCGCGGCTCCGCGCCGGCCAGTCGAACCGGGCGGTCACGTGCCCGACCGCGAACGCTCGTCCGAGCCGTGCAGCCCCAGCTCGCGAACGAACGATGGGCTGAGTTTTCCGCGCATGACCTCAGCGACGGGACCTTCGAGCGTCAGGTCCATCGCGTCCTTGCCACGTCCTCCCACCGCCACCAACAGCGCACCGCCAGCCGACCGAATCGTCACGGGGCCCGACACGATCCCGCGCTTCACGGCCGCCGCTGCCACCGCGCACGCCGACGTGCCTGAAGCGGCGGTTTCCCCTGCGCCCCGCTCCCAAATCCGGATGAACAGCGACCGTTTCCCGGTCGGAACCGCGAACTGGATGTTGCATCGGTTCGGGAAGATCCGATGGTTCTCCAGTAACGGGCCGAACTCTCTCACCTCGGCGGGGCTCCAGCTCTCGCCGCGGTCGCGAAACAGCACACAGTGTGGGTTGCCGACACTGACTCCGGTGAACCGCAATGACTGCCCCGCCACGCGAACCGGTCGATCGATCAACTCGGGACCGGCCAACGAACACGGCAAACGATCCGGTTGGAAGCTGGCTGGCCCCATCTCGACCGCCACCGAACTCGCGTCGCCGTATCGATCGAGCGCCAGCCGGATGCCGACCACGCCCGCTCGCGTCTCGACGCGAAACGCGGTCCGCCGGGTGCGCCGAGTCGCGTGCAGGAAGCGCGCAAAGATGCGCAGACCGTTCCCAGAGCGTTCCGCCTCACTCCCGTCGGGATTGAAGATCCGAACGCCGAAATCAGCGCGCCGCGACGGGCAGAGGGCGAGCAATCCGTCCGATCCGATCCCGCGATTCCGATCGCACAGGGCCCGGATCCGAGCGCGGGTCAGCCGGAAATCGAGTTCAGAAAGATCGACCGCGATGTAGTCGTTGCCGAGACCGTGTCCCTTGAAGAAACCGTTTCGCATTCGCGTCTGTGGCTGACCGGCTGGCGCCTATGGCCCGTCTCGAGACGGATCCGGCGCCACCTCGGTGTCGAGGAGCAAGGTCTCGATATCGCGCATCAGCATCTCGTGATCCAAAAAACCGCTGCTGTAGATGTTTCGAATCCCACCGCTTCCATCGACCAGGAAGACCTTCGCGACGTGACGAATCAACGCGGTCGGCTCACCGCTTCC
>JAJDAM010000541.1 GCA_029261905.1 Deltaproteobacteria bacterium | reverse complement strand
GCTACGGCGAGGTTTCGGTACGCAGTCAGTGACCCGAAGCGGCGTCCGAATGTCAACGAACTTCTGGAACGCGACACTAGCCACCGACCGACGAATCGAGGACGATGATGCGCTCGCCTTCCCCGACCGGTATCGCCGGGTTTCGAACGAAATCGAGACCATCGAGCGATATCAGATATTGTTTCGCGATCGAATCGCCGTCGAAAAGATCGACACTCGGTGCCATGCACCCGAGCACCTCACAGAGCGTGCCGATTGGAACCGACATCCCGCGCAGGCCCATCTGCATCCGCGCACGCCCGAAGAATTCCAACTCGGCCATCGGTTGTTCCGAAGCTCTGCGGGCGGCGTCGAGATACTCAGCCGGTGTATTGAAGCCCTCCACCGATCGGATATCCGGCAACTCGTCCGAGTCGACGTGCTGGTAGTGGAGTTTCTCCAGCAGTTCGACCGGGCGCAGCCGTCCCGCAGCGATCATCTCTTCGACGAGATCGAGCGACGATCGGGGATACACCGCGGCCAGCGTCTGGACGTGTCCATCGACGATCGTCGCCGCTGCGCCGTTGTGATCGAGCATCGACCGGACGAACGCCGGTGTGAGATACGGGGCGTCGGTGGCGGTCACGAACGCAAGATCGGAGCGGGTCACGCTGAGCCCCTCGCGGATTCCCGACAGCGGACCCAGCGCGGGTTCGCGATCGCACACGATTTCGGCGTCGAGAGGCGGAAGATCGAGGTCTGTGGAGGATACGACGATGACCTCGTCCACCACGGGTGTCAGTGTAGCGACCACGTGTGAAACCATCGGGACACCAGCCCACGGCAACCAGGCCTTGTCGCGACCCATTCGAGTCGACTTTCCACCGCAAAGAACGATGGCCGCCGTCGACATTCAGCTGTCGCTATCGGAGGGAAGGCTCTGGAGAATCGACATCATCGGTCCAAGCGCGACCTGGCCCAGGCCGCAAATGCTCGTGCGCTTCAGGGTGTCATTCAGCCCAGCGATGGCGACACGGAGTTCCGCATTCGATTCCCGAGCCGATTCGAGAAGTTGTACGGCTTTCTCGGTTCCCACCCGGCACGGGACGCACTTTCCGCAGGATTCGTTGCGAAAGAACCGGGTCACGTTGAGGCCGACCTCGAACAGGTTCGCACTGTCACCGACGAACACGGCGGCGCCCGACCCCATCATCGAACCCGCTCTTTCGAGTGTTTCGAAGTCGAGGGGCACATCGAGCTGATCGGGTGTCAGAAAATTGCTCGATCCACCACCCGGCGCGATGGCCGCGAGGCGCTGTCCCTCGCGCATACCGCCACAGCGTGACAGCAGATCCCGCAGCGTGGTTCCCATCGGAACCAGGTGCACCCCGGGCTCGGCTACGTCACCGCTGACACTGATGAACTTGTGCCCTGAGAAACCGGGTTCACCGAGTGATTGCCACCAATCGACACCATTTTTCAAGATCGCTGTCGCGTGCGCGAAGGTCTCGACATTGTTGATCAGCGTTGGAAGCCCGTACAGACCGTGGTTGCCCGGAAAGGGCGGCTTGTTGCGCGGTTCGCCGCGCCGCCCTTCCATGCACTCGAGCAGCGCGGTCTCTTCGCCCAGGATGTAGCCACCGGGCGACACGAAGATTTCGATGTCGAAATCGAAACCACTGCCAAAGATGTCCGCCCCCAGCGCACCTGCTGCGCGAGCCCGTTCGATTGCCACAGCAAGCCGTTCGCGTTCGGGCTCGTACTCGTGTCGAATGAACACCCAGCCACGCGTCGCACCGATGCAATAGGCGGCGAGCGCCATGCCTTCGATCACCAGATCGGCCAGATCGCGCAGGATCTCGCGATCCTTGAAGCTCCCCGGTTCGCTCTCGTCGGCGTTGCAGATCACGTACTTTCCGGCTTCCTCGCCAGACGCCGCGGCGACCAGAGCCCATTTCTTTCCGGTGGGGAAGCCCGCTCCCCCCATGCCGCGCAAGCCGGATGCATCGAGTGTCGTCGAAAGCGCATCGCGCTCGGATGTCAGGCATTGGCGCAACGTGTCGAACGCCCGGGCGCCCGGTTCGCGATAGAGATCCGCTGCCTGCCAGTCGGCGGGCGACGCAGCCGAGAGCGCGCTCGAGTCGGGCGCGGTCGTCATGGCGCCGGGTGTCGCGGAACCGATCGCGGCAGCGACCGCTTCATCGTCCGACGTCCGAATCGTCGTGTGCCCCACGTTCGCGGCAGGTGCCGAATCGCAACGGCCGATGCACGACACCTCGACGATTTCCACATCGTCGCGCGCGCCGATCGCGGCGCGCAAGCGCTCGCACGCCGCCTTTCCGCCAGCCAGCTGGCACGAAAGATCCCGGCAGACATCGACTTCGAATTTCTTGGGTGGCTTGCGACGAAAATGCGTATAGAACGAAGCCGCGCCCTCGAGCCGGTACAGAGGAAGCGCAAGGCTCGCCGCCAGCTCGCGAAGACCCTCCGGACTCAGCCAGCCGTCGCGCTGTTGGAGCCGCACCATTTCATGGATCAGATTGGACAGCTGCCATCGCCTCCGAACCATCAATGGATACTAGATCGCCCCTCCCTTGTTAACCCTGATCCAAAATTCGCCAGTCCGTCAAAG
>JAJDAM010000540.1 GCA_029261905.1 Deltaproteobacteria bacterium | reverse complement strand
CGCGCTGCTCGCGTCGCGCAAGTACTGGGGACTCGCGGCCGTCGCTGGCATCGTGTCGGGCCTCGGATTTCTGGCGTCCCAGAAACTCGTCTACGTGGCCGGCGCCGTCGGCCTGATGGCGGCGGGACAACTGTGGCGCGCTCGAGAGTTTCGATGGCGCCGTGAACTGGTCCGTTCTCTGTTGTGCACAGCCGGCTTTGCGGCCGCCTTCTACGGCTTCCACGCACTGGCGGCAAGCCAGGAGATCAATATCTCGAGCAATGCGGCGGCGGCCGGCGGGATTTCGTCGAATGTCGTTCGCGACGGGCTCTCTGCGTTCGATTTCTATCGCAACACGATCGGCTATTCGCAGTACGCCGCACTGGCCCCAACACTCGGTCCCCACCTGATCCTGTTCGGCGCATTGATCGCCGCGACAGGGCTCGCGGGGCGCGGCCGAAAAACGGATCGCAAGTCTCTCGCCCTGGCCTGGGCACTGTTGGCGTTGTTCCTGGCGGTCGGTCTGTTCCACGGTGCCGCGTTCTCGTACTTCTGGATGACGCTCGGCTTGTTCCCGGCTTTGGCATTCGCGGTCGCGCGCAGTTCGATCATGGAACTGTTGCCCGACGCGGGATCGCTGCGAACCGCGGCCATTGCCGGGTTCTGGACGCTTCTGGCTGGCCCTGGAGTCATCACGATGGCGGAACTGACGGCCGACACCCAGGCGGTTCAACGCGAGAGTTTCGATTTCGTACACCGCAACTTCGAGTCGAGCGACGCGGGTTTTCATCCAGAAAGCGGCCTGTTCTGTCGTGGCGAGGGCCAACCGCTCGGTCACTACTTCTCGCACAAGATCTACACCCACTACGGTCGGCCCGATTGGCAGGCCGACCCGGAAGACCTCATCAATCAGTTTCGCGATACGCCGATTCGATTTCTGGTTCAGTCGTTTCGTCTGAACCAGTTCCCAGTCGAGATTCGTCGATTCTGGGCCGACAACTACCAGCCGTACCGGGCGTCCGTTTTCGTCGCTGGACGCCGATTCGAGGGGCGCGCCGGTCAAAACCAGGCATTCGAGATCGTTGCGGCGGGCTCGTACCAGTGGATCCCGGATGCCGGCGGCCACGAGATTTCGATCGACGGCCGCCGGTTGGCTTCGGGCCAGGTCACCGACCTGGCAGCCGGCAACCACGAGGCGAACTTCGATCGAGACGTTCCGGGCGGGATCCTGGTGCTGGCACTGGCTGATCCGCCAGGTCCGGCTCCGCAGGTCTTCTACAAGGACTATTGATCGGGCGCGATCACAACGAATGGATCCGATCCGCCATTTTCCTGCAGATTCCGAAGCTTTCGGCCACAAGCTGCCTCAAGAAGAAGCTCCCAACGGCCGATTTCCGTATGGATCAGCCCCGTCTTTAGAACCTCGCTTTGGAGAGCCGTAAATGGAGACCGCCAGTCTCGATGTATCCATTTGCATCGCGACCTTTCGGCGTCCCATCGGATTGGCGCGCCTGCTCGACAGCCTGGTACGCATCAAGGTTCCAGCGGGGCTCGAAGTCGAGGTACTGGTCGTCGACAATGACGTACACGGCAGCGCGTCCACGGTCGCCGAAGCCCGATCCGATGCCCTGCACCCGCTTCGCTATTTCGTCGAGCCTCGGCAGAACATCGCCCACGCACGCAATCTCGCCGTCGAGTCTGCGCGCGGCCGGTGGCTGATGTTCATCGACGACGACGAGGTTGCCGACGAAAACTGGCTGCTCGCATACCTCGAGATGTTCGATCGCTACGAATGCGACGGAGGATTCGGGCCGGTGATCTCCCGACTCGAAGAAGTCGTCACGCCGTGGCTCGACATACCGACCTTCTATTCCAGCCATCGCCACATCACCGGCACGGTGCTGCGCAAAGGAGAGCCGCGCACGGGCAACGCGATGATTCGCCGAACGCTGTTCGAAGGTCGCCGATTCGATCCGGCGTACGGACGAACTGGCGGCAGCGATGCCCAGCTGTTCAGCGCGATGGGCGCAGCCGGCGCGCGCTTCGTGTGGTGTGACGAAGCGCAGATCATCGAGTACCTGCCACCCGATCGACACCGCGTCGGTTGGCTCGCGAAGCGCTCGTTTCGCGGGGGCTTCGTTCACACCCAGATGAAGCGGACCCCAGACCTGGGCGACTTCGCCGCCCGCACCGCCCGCGCCACATTTTTGCTCTGCACGTTCACTTTGCTCTCGCCGTTGGTCGCGATGAGGGGAAGACGCGCGCTGCTTCGATTGGGACTTCGCGCGTGTGTGCAGGCCGGCCACCTGTGGTCGCTGTTCGGGCGATCCTTCGAAGAATACGGCCCGGCCTCGACATGAAATCGATGACGACCGGACCGCTCCAGCCAACGCGCGATCGAGGATCCGAATGCGCATCGCGATTCTGACGAATGCCCCCGCGTCGTACCGCAATCCGGTTTTCGAGCGCCTGGGTGCTTCGCCAGGCGTAGAGGCGCGCATCTTCTTCGATTCCGTTGCCGAACCCCACGAGCGAGACGATGACCTCGCCTACCCACACGAATATCTGAACCGTGGCTTCGCGATCCAATCCCGCTACTACCAGGATGAAGCCTGGTTCGCAGAGCGCACCCAGAGGCACATTTCGCTCGCGTACCTGCCGAGACTGGCCCTCTATCGGCCCGACGTGATCGTCTCTGCGGAGTTCGGGTGGCGAACGTTGAACGCGGCCGCCTACGCGCTCGTGCTCGGAGTTCCGCTGTTGGTGTGGTGGGAGGGCACGCGCTTCACTGAGCGCCATGCGGGAGTACTTCGCAGCGGGATGCGCCGCATTCTATCCCGGGTGTCCGCGGGCTTGCTCGGACTCGGCCGCGGCAGCGTCGAGTATCTCGAAACGATCTGCGGAGACGCGACACCGATTCATTTCGTCCCGCAGGCGGTGCCCAACCAGCAGATCTCCGCCGAGACCGACCGCTTTCGCCTCCAGCGCGAAGCCGTACGCGAAGAGCTGGGTGTCCGAGGCGTCGTATTGTTGTGTCTGAGTCGATTGCTGCCCCACAAGGGAATCCCCCAGTATCTCGATGCGCTGCGGCGACTCCGCAACGAAGTGCCCGACGGTTCGTTCACTGCCGTGTTCGCCGGAGAGGGTCCGGAAGCGGATCTCATCGCCAACGCGAGCGACGAGTTCGCGGGCGCGATCCGATTCGTCGGCAAGGTTGCTCCCGATGAACTCCCGCGGCTGTTCGCTGCGAGCGACGCACTGGTATTTCCCACGCTGCGCGATTGCTGGGGGATGGTGGTCAACGAAGCGCTCGCGGCGGGGATCCCCGTGGTGGGTTCGAAGTACTCCGGCGCCGCGACAGAACTGCTGACCAGCGACGAACTGGGTACGCTGGTGGACCCGCTGGTTCCGAGTTCGTTGGACGAAGCGCTTCTAGCGGTGGTCCGCGATCGCCGATGGCTGAGTGCAGAGCCGTCGCGATTGAGAGCTGCGCTCGACGGCTACAGCTGCGAGGCCGCTGCAGACGCGATACTGGAGTCTGCGCGCGCGGTCAGCAATCGAGTGCGAACGTGCGATCAGGCCGAAGTGAAGCCGACCAGATGGCGGTGACCTTCGAGGCCGGCCCGCAAGCGCGACGCTGAGTGCTTCGCCCGCGCCGCCACTTTCTCGATGGTGCCCGAGGGCAACGGATACAGCGCGGAAACGAACTCGAAACGAATCGGTTGCAGCCCCGCCTTTCGGCATGCCGCCTGCAGGGATCGCTCCGTGAAGAAGTGGATGTGTTCCTCTTGATCGTAGGCGCGGGTCTTCCGATTGCCCGAACGCAATTCGCCGCACGGGGTGGTCACGAAGATCTGCCCGCCGGGTTTCAACTTGCGACGCAACTCGGACAGCACGCCGACCGGGTCCGGTACGTGTTCGATCACTTCGACGAACAAGACGGCATCGAAGCGGTCGGCGACTTCGTCGATGCCCGCAACGACATCGAGGCCGACGCTCGTCAGGTAGTCGCGGCTCGGCGCGCTGGCTTCGATGCACTGGATTTCGAGATCGGGGCGTCGTGTGGCGAGGCTCTGAACGATGTGCCCGACGGAGCTGCCGAAATCCAGGACCTTCGCTCCGGTCGGCAGGAACCCGCGCTGCTCCCAGTAGCTGATCAAGCGCATGTTCCTTTCGCTGAACTCGGCTTTCAGCGTCTTCGCGGAAGCCGCGACTTGCGCGGTCGACATCTCCTCGAGCTCGACCCCCTGGCGCTCCATGGGATGTGCCACGAACAGATGTCCGCATTCCGGTTCGTCGCAGCGATTGACATCGTGGCCTCGACTCGATGTGAAGGCGCCGGTGCTATCGCCCTGACAGACAGGACAGCACACGTCGACGCCGGGGCTTTTCAGCTGCTGGGCAAACAACAGGTTCTCCGTCATGCTCAGAATGCGCCGCGACGCGACAAGACCGCACCGACCGTTCGGATCATGATCGACAGATCCTGCGCAAGCGAACGATTCCGGATGTAGTAGAAGTCGTACTGAAGGTTCTGGTGCATCGGCAGATCTTTCCGACCGAGAATCTGCCAAAGACCGGTCAGACCCGGCTTCACCGACAGCCGCCGCTTCTGCCACTCGTCATACTCCGCGACGATGAACGGCATCTCGGGGCGTGGCCCCACCAGCGACATCCGGCCCATCAACACGTCGAACAGCTGCGGAAGCTCGTCGATGCTGGTCGCGCGTAGCCAACGACCGAACGGAGTAATCCGTCCGTCTGACGGCTCCCGCGGGGCCACCTGATACGGATCCGCGTCGGTGTGCATGGTTCGAAATTTGTGGATGCTGAAGATCGCCCCGTCGCGACCGACACGCTGCTGGCGAAACAGGGCGGGTCCCGGGCTCTCGCGCCGGATTCGCATCGCACACCAAATCATCAACGGCGCCAGCACCAGCAGTCCCGCCACCGCCCCGACGACATCGATCAACCTCTTCGCGGGCTCGTAGAGCGGGTGAACGCGTTGGCGCCCCAGCCGAACCAACGGAAGATCGTCCACGAGATCGATCGGCGTGCTGGCCGTCAGCACCTCGAACAGATTCGTGACCACCCGGAACGTCAATCCCAGGTCCTCGCAATCGAGCACCATCGACAGCATACGCGTATGACCCATCGACGGCATTGCGACGAAGACTTCCTCGACCCGGTGAATTGCGGCGATCTCTCGGATGTCGTCGACGTGTCCCAGCACGGGCCGGTTCGCCACGTCCTTGCGCTCTTCGCCGCGCTTGTCATCGATGAATCCGACGACGTCGTAGCCGATTTCCGGGTTGTCTTGGAGCTTCTGCAGCA
>JAJDAM010000539.1 GCA_029261905.1 Deltaproteobacteria bacterium | reverse complement strand
GCGTCGGCTTCCGGGTCAGTTTCGAGCATTCTGCCCCTGCGACGCTTCTTCGTCTTTCGCCCTTTCTCACCGGGGAGAGCGTTGTTCACCGATTGTTCCGACAAGGTGTCTGAGTGGGATCCTGAATGTTCAGTCCGTCGGAACTCCGTAACACCATCCTCCCGCTTCGTGAATTCACCAACACGCTCCGGCATGCGACTTCTCCTGGCCTCTTTACGTTTCCGCTCCTCCTCTCCATCGGCAATCCTCGCGGCGATAATCTCGGGAGGCATGAATTGACCGTTGGGAGCATCCCCGTTAGCAAGCTTTGCCTTCACATGCTCAAGAGCCCGCATCGCTTCCGTACAACACGCCGAGCAGAGGTCTATGCACTGGGAGAGATTTACAATGGGCGTGCGAGCATGGCCGCTGCGCGATGGACATGATCCAGGGTTCGGGACAATGACCTCGGGCAGAGTCTCATTGCACAGCGCGTCCAGCCGAACTAGTCGATCGCCTAGCTCCTTTCTGAACTGGCTGTACAACTGACTACGTCGCTTGCGGCCGCACTCGGGAGACTTTGAATCAAACGGGTTGTACGTGGGGACGTTACCGATCAGCTCAATGGCAAATCGAATGACCTCGAGATCAGCGTCACCCGTGGCGGCGGTTCCAGGCGAACGGGTCTTCTTCTTGTTCTTCGTCATGCTGGCGCGATCTTAGAGTATCTGCCAGCTCGGGCCAGACGGTCCCCTAGATGCCAGTGCAAGGAACCTGCACGATGCCCACCTGCGCCTACTCCAGCGCCCGCCGCACTCGATCCTTGTCAGTCGAGACGTACATGAGCGTGCTAGCAAGCGACCTGTGCCTCAGCACTTCTTTCACGACGAACGGGTCACCGGTTCGGGCGTAGGCTCGGCAGGCGCATGTTCGACGAAGTGAATGCGGAGAATGCGATCGGTTGATACCAGCCTTCTTGAGCCAGGCCGAAAGCACTCGGCCGACATGCCGCGTACTCAGCTCTCCGCCGTGCTTTGCCGGGAAGAGCGGTCCTTCCTCTTGGCCTGTGTCACGAAGGTATTCAGCAAGCTCGCGGGCAAGGCGATCCCCCATCACGGAATAGTCCGAGCGTCCACCCTTCGTGTGCCGAAGGAACAACTCATTGGACTCAAAGTTCACGTCGGCGACTTGCAGCCGAACAGCCGCGCCAACACGCAGTCCACCGAAGAGCATGGTTGAGATGAGAGCCCGGTCGCGGCGTGCAATCGAGCCGTCATGGCATCGGAGTGTTTCTAGCAGGCGCTTCTCTTCGTCGGGGGTAAGCCCACGCGGTGGCGACGAAGAACAGATTGCACGCTTGAGGAAACGCGCAGGATTCTCGCTAATCGCTGCGGACTCGTGCAGGAATCCAAAGAACGATCTCAGCGATGAGCGCAATGCGTTCATGCTCGATTCCTTCTTCGGCTTGCCGTCCGGTCGCGTGCAAACGAAAGGCACACACATAAATTCGTACACGTCGCCCGGAGTGATCTGCGTGAGGTCATCGACGAGTTCCTGAGCGTCGATCCACATGCCGAACAAACTCACGTGCCGAAAAAGTTGGTCACGTGTATGAGGGCTGCGTCCGCTTGCTTCAAGCTGAGATATGAAATTGCCCAGTGCTTCCCAAATGCCGAGCGAACGCTCGAACCGATCCGACGTAGCAATCATGACCTTGACCTCCCAGTCGACCTGCGCAACGCACCGGAATGGCGCGCACTGCGAATCGTCATGGACGCTCAACGCGAGCGAAATGGGAAGCCGAACTAGGTCGGTTCTTGTGAGATGTTGAGCCGCCTTGAAACATCTTCGGCCAGAATCCCCGAATACGGGTGATACTAGTCGCCAACGTGCCAGAACCGGCTCTTGCCAAGTCGGTCAGAATCGCATAGAAAGTGTTGATACCACCTTCGCAGGCGAACCAACTCCAAGCTCCAATTCCAAGTCGACCTGCCCATTCCTCACGAAGCGGTCTCGCTTCAAGGAGTCGACTTGAATACAGCAAACAAGCAGAGCCTGGCAATCCGTCGCGTAGAGATTGAAGCCCTCTTTCTCGATCCAGCAAACGTGCGGCTGCATAGCGAGCGTAACCTCGACGCGATTAAAGCGAGCCTGCAGCGCTTCGGGCAAGCCGAGCCACTCGTCATTCACGCGGGCAGCGGCAAGGTGATCGGCGGGAACGGAAGGCTTGAAGCGATGCGTTCGCTTGGCTGGACCGAATGCGATGTCGTTGAGCTAGATATTGACGAGGTCACCTCGACGGCACTTGGAATCGCATTGAACAGAACCGCCGAGCTTGCAGAATGGGATTTGCCAGCGCTCGGTGCGCTACTCGAATCGTTGAAAGCGGAAGGTGAGTCGGTCGCGACCGGTTTCGACGACGCCGAGATTCAGGAGATGCTCGATGAGATCTCTGGTGGCGCTGGAAACGTTGCCGCGAAAGACCCAGGACCTGGTGAGCTTCCTGCCGAGCCAACAACGCGCGCCGGTGAGTGTTGGATCCTTGGACGGCATCGACTCGTGTGTGGCGACTCGACAAGCGCAGCAACTTTCGATCAACTATTAAGAGGCGAGAAGGCAGCGCATCTTCTCTGTGATCCTCCTTATGGCGTCAGCTACGTCGGCGGCACGAAGGACAAGTTGACGATCGAAAACGACTCGCTTGCCCCAGACGAGCTGGAGGAGTTTCTTGGCGCAGTGTTCAGTCATGCTCTGAATTCGTGCGAGCCGGGCGCGGCCTGGTATGTCTGCGCACCCGCTGGGCCGCAGTTCCTTCAGTTCGCAAAGCGTCTCGACGCGCTCGGAGTTTGGAGACAAACGCTCGTGTGGTTGAAAGACGCCTTCGTGCTTGGCCGTTCTGACTTCCACTACCGGCACGAGGCAATCTTTTACGGCTGGGTTCCTGGCGCTGCGCATCATGCTCCCTCCACTCGCACGCTCGACACCATTTTGGAGTTTCCTCGCCCGCGTGTCTCGAAAGACCATCCGACGGAAAAACCGCTCGCGCTCGTCCAACACTGCATCGAGACAAGCTCCGACCGTAACGCGATCGTTCTCGATCCATTCGCCGGTTCGGGCACGACGCTGATCGCTGCCGAAGCCTGCGGCCGCATTGCCCGAGTCATCGAACTCGATCCGCGCTACGCAGACGTCGTGATTTACCGGTGGCAGGAAGCGACGGGCGAACAGGCGACCCTAGAAACCGATGGGCAAACGTTCCAACAAGTCGCAGCAGAGAGGAAACCCGATGAAGCAACGACCGATGACTGAACAGAACGCAGCATTGCCGACTCCGGACTCTGGGAAGCGTCTCGACGTCTCTGAACTTGAGGAGCGCAAAATTGGCCGCCACACTCACTGGTTTCGTAAAGAAGGCGGCATGCAGGTCTGCGGCGCTGGGCTCCGCAAGCGTCCGGACAACTTCCGCTGCGGGCAGAGCGTCGGTTTGCACGAACTCCGCGGGCGCTGTCGCTTGCACGGCGGATCAAAGAGCGTAGTCGGTCGGCCCGTTACAACTGGGACGGGAATCCGTTTCTTGCGTGGACGCCTCGGAGATATTGAAGAGCAGGCGAAGAACGACCTGGCCGTCTCCGATATGCAAGGCCCGGTTGCCGCGCTCGTAGCTGTGGCTGCCAGAGTCGGCGAGTTGGTTGACGAGAAGGACTCACCCCACTTTAGAGGTGAGGCCATCGAGAAGTTTGGCGCTGTACAAGACGCAGTAGCATCGGGTCGTGCGTCGGCGATGGTGAACGCGCTCGACGAGCTTGGAAGGCACCTCGAGAAGGGTGCGGATGAAGCTGACTCTCTCGACCAGTTCGCTGATGTCTCGTTGAAGTTGCACACGGCGATTGCATCAACCTGGCGCATCGACTTGGCAAAAGGCAACGCGTTCAACAAGCGGCACATGGAAGCGATGTTCGCTGAGTTCGGCCGCATCGTGATCTGTGAGGTCGAGGACCCAGCAAAGTCTCGTGCCATTCTCGACAAGATCGAAGCGATGCTCGTTCGCGCTGACCGCAATATCCGAAGCGACTAGATCGTCACTGCGCGAAACTGTTTCTTCGAATTGCGGCAATAGGACTTGCTAGCTGCCCGGGTCATCGGCCATTACGTAACTATGTGCGGGCAACTCTTATGGCTGAATCGCGAAACTGAAAAGGGCCGTCGTTCAACGTCGGTCTCTGCCGCGACAGCCACCCTTCACATTGCTCGACTCGCGCTCACCAGGGACGGTTCCCCGGCTGAGCGGCGAGCGGAGCCGAACCGCCCCTGACGGCACCTCAGGCGGTTTCCGACCATAGGGTTAGTCGTCGACCATAGGGTTTGGCGGGACCCGTAGAGTCGGCACGACTCCACCCTTCGATTTCAGGCCAGGAATCGCCTCATTTGCCCTCATCTGGGCAAGCCCCTGGGAGGCTCACGTGGGCGTCTGATGATCCATTTCCGGTATAATCGGACTCGGTAATAACAGGTAAAACAACCGTAAGAGCGATTCCGCTAATACGCAGTCTGGGAATTCGTTGGGGCGTTGTGCCCAGCGAGGCTCGCCGCGATTTGTTAGAATGTCAAAGAGCGACCGTGGAGAACGCGCGTTGGGTTTTTGGGAGGGGCACGAATGCTTGAACTTACGCCCACCTACTCTGCTGCAAAAG
>JAJDAM010000538.1 GCA_029261905.1 Deltaproteobacteria bacterium | reverse complement strand
GAAGATTGACCTGTACGGCCAGTTCCTTGCTTTTCGCCGGGGTAAACGGAAGTCGATCCGCGAACGGTGACGCCAGCACGAGCACGCCCACAACGACCACAGCCAACCGCTTCTGTCCGCGCCCCTGGGCGAACACAGCAGCCGACACTGCGAGTGCGGCTCCAGCGATCACAGCGGCACCTGGCGGTGTCAACCAATTCATCGACACGACCGCGCCGACACAGCCGAGCCCTCCGCCAACGAGGTCCCAGAAGTAGAGCCGATCCACCCGCGCGCTTCCCGCGCGAAGTGCGAGGCTGACTCCGAGCCCCGCAAAGAAGAACGGGGTTGCGGCCAGAATCTGGTACAGAACGAGAACAACGACCTGTATCGGATCTTCGAACAACGCCATCGGATGTAGCGGGATCAGCGCAACGAGGACGAGCGTGCCGACCATCGCCAGCCCGGCGCCCAGAGCGCAGCGCGAAAGCGTCGACGCGAGATCGGCTCGACCGATCGATGGGCGGACTGCGAGGATCGTTCCCGAGGCCCCGAAACCCAGCAACGCGGTCGAGATTACGACGTAGCCGAAGTGATGCCAGATCGTGAACGAGAACACTCGGATGAGCGAGATCTCGAACAACAAGGTGCCGAAGGCCAGCGCGAAGATCCCGAGAAAGAGCGTCGACCAGCGCAGCGAACCGCCGTTCGCTGACCCGCTGCCAGCGACCTCCTCTCGGATTGCGTCCATGACTTCCCTGCCTCCTGACCTGCCGCCCCGTTCTCTACTTCGGCGATCGCTCCGCTGAAAACAACCACCGCGAACCCGTTTGACGCTCCCGAAAGCAGGATTGGAGGCGCTACGATAGCGCCATTGATTACCCCTGCAGAATCGAACGTTTGCATCTTGTGCGCCCGGCAAACCAGATGACTGGCACCGACCCTCGACGCGCGAACCAGACGTCCGCGCCGCTGGCGCCCGTACTGTGGCTCGCGTTGATTCTGTTCCTGCTGCAACTTCCGTTCCTGAGCCGGGGCGTATCGTTCTACGACGAAGGTTCGATTCTCGCCATCGCGGAAGGACTGAGCCGCGGCGAAGTGCTGTACAGCGAGCGCGTGACGAACATGGGCCCGCTGGTGTACGAGCTGATGGGCGCCGCGATGCGGCTGTTCGGGCCCGGCATCCTGCTCGGCCGCATCCTCCAGGCCGCCGTCTTCATCGGCTGTGGAATCGCCGTTTTCCAGATCGTGCGTGACCTCGCCTCATCGCGGGCAGCCTGGCTGGGCGCCATCGCCTTCATGGCGATGAAGGGACACGGGTTTCCGTTCTGGACCCTCGTCAACTACAGCCAGCTGGCGATTCTGTTCTCGCTCTGGGTCGTCGTCTTCCTGAAACGGTTCTTCGAAACAGAACGACCGCTGCCGCTCCTGCTCGCCGGGATCGGTATCGGCCTCACGGTCATCACCAAGCAGAATCAAGGTGGTTTCCTCGCGCTGGCGGCTTCACTCGCGATCTGCGCACACGTGTGGAAGAGCAACGGCGGGCTCGCCACGCTGACGCGCGTCGGTGCGATCGGAGTGGGCGGGTCGCTGATCGCGGTACTCCCGATCCTGGTCGCCTACGCCATTCAAGGAAACCTCGGCGACATGATCGAACGCGCTGTATTCGGGCTGGCATACATGCCCGGCCACTATCTCGTCCCCTTCCCCACGCTCGCAGGTTGGCAGATCGGGCCGGACACGTTGGGTGCGCTGATGCTGACCTATTTCCCGCCGCCGCTGGTTCATCTCGCCTGGCAAGGCGGGCTCAATATCAACGTGGAGTCGCCGGCCACCGTGGCGACTCTCGAAGTCGCGATCAAGAGCATCTATTTCGCGCCTTTCCTGGCCTTTCCGCTGGCGCTCGCGTTTGCCGTTGATCGCGAGGATCGGTATCGCGTTCGCGCCGAAGCACCGATGTGGATTCTGCTTGCCGTGCTTTCCGCTACCGCCTATCTCAGCCTCTATCGAGCGGATTGGACGCACCTGATGAACGTGTATCCGCTGATGTTGTTGTTCCTGGTGATCGCGATCGCCCGTTGGTCCGAACGTTCGCGGCTCGGTATCCGCGTGGGAGGCGCGCTGCTCGGCGGATGGGTCGGTGCAGGCCTCTTCATCGCGTGGGCGGCCATCCGGGTCTACGACTCTCCGATCGAAACCGACCGGGGACGTGTTCTGGCCCCGAAAGGGCAAGCCGAGTACGCGGCGTTGGTGCTCGAACGAGAGAAGAAGATGCGCGATCAAAAACTGCTGTTCGTTCGGGCGGACGCGCTGTTCTACTTCCTCTCGGGTCGACCCATTCCGTCGCCCATCGACTTGATGCTTCCGGGCATCTTCATTCCCGGAGATGACGTCCGGATGCGCGACAGCCTCCACGAAATCGACGCCATCTTCTACAACCCGAGCATGTTGCCGAGCATCCCGTCGCCCGTAACCGAATTCATCCCGGAGACGGCCGCCTATCTGGCGAGCCACTTTCGCGTCACCGAAGTCATCGAAGCTGCCGCTTCGGTTGCCAAGGTGGTCCACTCGACCTCTCTGCTACTCGAGCGAATTCCGGCTGACGCCGACTCCACCGAACAGGTCGTCGATGTCTGGTCGCAAGTGAACGAACTCGAGCCCGATGAGGGCGAAGTGGTTCGCGAATCATGGCTGATGTACCACGTCCTGGCGGTCGAGTTCCCGACGCAGTCCCCGGCCCGCTGCTTTTCTCTCCAGCACACGGTCGATGCGGGCCAGGCGGTCACTTTCCTGGCGATGACGCCTCCGGGAGATTGGAGGAGCGCGCTGGGAAACAGCGGCGACTTCCTCCACTTCGAGGTCTTCGCCACAGAGCGGTCCACCGGTCGGGCACTGCTGGGATCGGTCCGGCAACAGAGCAGCGCGATACCCGAGCGGGTACGGATCTCACTCGATGCGTATGCGGGACGCGAGATCTCGCTGCAGTTCTGCGTACGCGCTGCCGATGGTTTTTCTCGGGAGACCACGGTCGCGGGTTGGGGTGATGCCCAGATCATCGAAGCCAGGTGATGGCCTGGGGTGGTTTCGATTTTTCCAGCTCGACTCACCCGGCAGCGGTGCCTTCACTATGATCGCGCGGCAATGATCTCGAGCCGATTCTCCGAAAGGACATCCCACCGATGAGCGCGAGCACGATGAAGCTGATACTCGCGCTCCTTTCGACGCTGTTCGGTTTCGCGGTACTGGAGATCGCCGCGCGCATCTACCTGACACAGTATGCCGACGCCGAGGCGTTCTCGCGGTTCGCGACGCTCGAACAGTATCGGGAACAGGAGGATGCCGTTCCTTGGCCGTTCGGGCTGTTCACTCCCCACCGGTATATCGGCTACATCGGTGTGCCGAATCTCGTCGAGGAACAGAATCGCCACAACAGTTGGGGATTCCGAGGCGAGGAGATCACCGTCCCCAAGCCGGAAGGGGAATTCAGGATTGCGTGCCTCGGAGCCTCTACGACCTACTCGGTCGCCGTTCCGGATTACCGCAAGTCCTACCCTGCGGTGCTGGAGGCGAATCTCCAGACTCGGGGTTTCGGCAATGTCACGGTAGTCAACAGCGGCATCCCCGGTTGGTCGAGTTTCGAAACGATGATCAACTACCTGCTGCGCATCCAAGAACTCGATCCGGACCTGATCATCATCCACCAGGGCTTCGGTGACGTGATGACCCGTGTCGTGTGGCCTCCAGAGGCCTATCGGGGCGACAATTCCGGCTACTTCTCACAGATGTTCGCTGTGCGACCGACACCTTTCTACGAGAGGAGCACGTTCATCCGAATGGTGCTCGTACAGAGCGGCCAGATCCTGCCGCCTTCGACTTTTGGCAAGAACGTGTTCAACCCGGCCAAGACCGCGTACTTCGTCGAGTTCGTCGAGCAGTTTTTCGCGGAGAGCTTTCCCAGCGGGATCTTCGAGAGCGTCCCGATCGCGAAGATGTTCAACGCCAACCCCCCGACTTATTTCACGCGCAACACGGAAAACCTGGTGTCCGCCGCGAGGGGGCGAGGCGTTCAGCCGGTACTGATGACGTTCGCCTACAACCTCGCGATCGGGCCGTACTTCCGTGTCGATGGCTTCGAGTCGGCGATCGCCGAGCACAACGACATCATGAGAGACATCGCGCGGCGCCTCGACGTCCCCCTGCTGGACATGGCCAAACTCGTCCCTCAAGCCCCGCGATATTGGAGCCCCGATGGGATCCACCTGAGCGAGGCTGGGGTCGCCGTGAAGGCGGGCCTGGTGGAGCGCTTCCTGGTGGAGCGAAACCTCGTAGCCGGACCGTCTCAGTAGCGGCGTTCGCCGCTGGCTTCCGCGCGACCCGAACCCGATCTGCCTCAGCGTCCCATCTCGGACAGCGGCTCTGTGGCAAGGAGATACTCGGCAAACGTGTCGGCGACGATTCCAGAGCCGTACTCTGTGAAGTGTGCATCGTCGTAGAAGGTCTCGGTGGTCTTCGGCAGCGCGTCCGCCATTTCCACACACTCGACGCCCCGATCTCGACACACCTCTCGGAGTGCGTCGTTGTAGAGCTGCATCGCTTCGGCCATCACTTCGGGCGAGTAGTAGTCCTTGCCGGGCCCGGCGGCAAAGAAGTTCGTCCCCCCGCCCCAGAGCAATGCGAGTTCTTCTTTCGACATCCCCGGCCTGTACAGCGTTGGCTGCGTAAGAAAGATGAGGCGCTTGCCGGCGTTCTCCGCGGAGTCGACGACCGTGTTGGCGTTGCCAACGTATGCGACGAGTTCAGCGGAGAGGTCCGGAAGCTTCTGCCGAATCCTGGAGGCCGACTGCCGAAAACCTCGATTCATCGTGACGAAGTCGGCCTTCTCGTCCATCGCGAACACGCCATCCCTTTCCAGCGGAATCGGATGCCAGTTTCTCAGTCGCGCCGCACGCCCGATCACATTGCGTGTGTACCAGGGGGATCCCGCATCCCAATCAGGGAAGACGCTGAAGGCGAACCTCATGGCATCGTCCGGCGCGGTCCCGAGAGGCGGAGGCTTATCGATATTGGCTGCGAGTGCGATGAACACATCATTGATGCCTACGAGCAGAGCTACCGCGTCGAGTTGAGGGTACTGCTGCACCAGCTTTTCGACTTGCAGCACGTGCTGGGGCATCGAGTGCCCAGGACGACCGGCGTTGCCAACCCAGACGGTCCTGGCACCGAGCTTGTCGTTGAGACGCTGCTGGAGAAGGAAGGGCCAGGCCTGCGTGTCGTCCAAATAGACGCAAATCGTCGTACTGCCCCCGATCGCAAGCAGACGGTACTGCTCGTCGTCCGATAGCGGATCACCGCGGAAACCGTCCACACTGATCGTCAGTTGCGCGGGGAAAGTCACGCCGTGGATGATCCCGGGCGCCGGTTCGAACGTGCGCCGGAAATTCGGCGGCCAGATGTAGTATTGACTCGGCAGATACAACCGCATGAGCACTTCGCCAATCGCCAGAAAAAAGATCGAACTCACGACGAAGAGCACGATCCCCATGACTCGATGTCGCATCTC